>CAZSKE010000044.1:8002-9439 GCA_964607325.1 uncultured bacterium
CTTTCCGAGGAGGTTCTGCCGGAATCGGCCCTGCTTCCCCTTGAGCATGTCGGACAACGACTTGAGCGGACGGTTGCCAGGTCCCCGAACCGCGTGGCCCCTACGACCGTTGTCCAGAAGGGCGTCGACCGCCTCCTGAAGCATGCGTTTTTCGTTGCGAACAATGACCTCAGGCGCGCGCAATTCCAGAAGCTTCTTCAGGCGGTTGTTCCGGTTGATCACCCGTCGATACAAATCGTTCAAATCGGAGGTGGCAAAACGGCCTCCGTCCAAGGGGACCAGGGGTCGAAGCTCCGGCGGGATCACCGGGAGCATTTCCAGGAACATCCACTCCGGCTTGTTGCTGCTTTTCAGGAAGCTTTCCAGGACCTTCAAGCGCTTGATCAGGGTTTTTTTCTTCTGCTCGCTGTTGGTTTGCTTCATCTGGACCCTGAGCTTCTTGTCCAGATCCACCATATCCACCGACCGGATGAGATCCCGAACGGCCTCCGCGCCCATTTTGGCTTTTAACGTGGACCCGAATTCCTCCCGCAGTTTGAGGTATTCCTCTTCCGTGAGAAGCTGACGCGGTTCCACGGGCGCCTTGCCAGGATCCACCACCACGTAGGATTCGTAATAAATGACCCGCTCAAGATTCCGCGTGGACATTTCCAGCAGGTAACCCATGCGGGAGGGAACGCCTTTGAGGTACCAGATGTGGGACACCAGGCAGGCCAACTCGATGTGACCCATCCGCTCGCGGCGGACTTTGGCCTGGGTGACTTCCACGCCGCAACGGTCGCAAACCACGTCCTTATACTTGATCCGCTTGTATTTACCGCAAGCGCATTCCCAGTCCTTCGTGGGACCGAAGATTTTCTCGCAGAAAAGGCCGTTTTTTTCGGGTTTGAAAGTCCGATAGTTGATGGTTTCCGGTTTTTTCACTTCCCCGCGGGACCAAGACCGAATGACTTCGGGGGCCGCCAAACCGATCTTGATGGCGTCATATCTCGGAAGAACCTTGGGAAGAGGTTCTTCGGGACGCTTCCGTTCCGTCGGGGCTGCGGTCGCGCCCGCTTCGGGAGCGCCCCCAGGGGCGGGTTCAGCCGGCGGAAGATTGAAGAAAATATCCTTCTCGTCCGGAAAGGAGGATTTTGAATTGGGGCTCACGTTTATTCTCCTCGTCGGGTCACAATCAATTCAGGTGGCGGATGAGTTTGACGTCCAAACAAAGCCCTTGCAATTCCTTCACCAACACGTTGAAGGATTCGGGAATGCCCGGTTCAGGTGTGTTCTTACCCTTCACGATCGCCTCGTAAACCTTGGTGCGGCCCTGCACGTCGTCGGACTTAACCGTGAGAAGTTCCTGCAGGGTGTAGGCGGCCCCATAGGCTTCCATGGCCCAGACCTCCATCTCGCCGAGCCGCTGACCGCCGAACTGGGCCTTGCCGCCCAGGG
>CAZSKE010000044.1:9449-9658 GCA_964607325.1 uncultured bacterium
CGTCCACCAGGTGGGCCAGCTTCAGCATGTAGATGTAGCCCACCGTCACTTCCTGATCGAACGGCTCGCCCGTCATTCCGTCGTACAACACGACCTTCCCCGCTTCGGGAAGGTTCTGCTCGTGGAGCAGTTGCTTGATTTCTTCCTCGCGCGCCCCGTCAAAAACAGGGGAACACACGTGGTAACCGCCGTCGTGAGCCGCCCATCCC
>CAZSKE010000044.1:9668-10263 GCA_964607325.1 uncultured bacterium
GTGGGTCTCCAGGATCTGGCCGACGTTCATGCGCGAAGGAACGCCCAGGGGATTCAAGATGATGTCGACCGGCAATCCGTTCGGTAAGTGCGGCATGTCCTCGACAGGCACGATCTTGGAGACGACGCCCTTGTTCCCATGGCGCCCGGCCATCTTGTCGCCGACGGACAGTTTGCGTTTTTTCGCGATATACACCTTGACGAGC
This sequence comes from uncultured bacterium, assembly GCA_964607325.1. Classification (GTDB taxonomy): domain Bacteria; phylum Oederibacteriota; class Muellerivitia; order Muellerivitales; family Muellerivitaceae; genus CAZSKE01. The sequence continues at coordinate 9,874 of CAZSKE010000044.1, forward strand.
TTGATGACGCCCGGAGGCAACTCGTCCCCTTTTTTCACCTTTTCAATCTCGTTGTCCCGCCAGCGTTCCACATCCTTCAAGCGGCGCTCCAGGACTTCCTTCAGGTGCCCACTTTGCTCGCCGCCCCGGTCCTTGCCCTCGGCCTTCAGGCGATCCAACCGGACCTCCTGCTCCTTCTCCAACTGCTGGTTACGGCGCTGCGCTTCTTTCTCGATGGCGCGGATCGCGGCCGCGTCCCGGCCCTTGACCTTTTCGTCCTTCTCTTTGCGCTTGAAGACCTTGACGTCGATGACTTTGCCTTCCACGCCGGGCGAAACGCGAAGTGAGGCGTCACGCACATCCCCGGCCTTTTCACCGAAAATGGCCCGGAGGAGCTTTTCCTCCGGAGAC
>CAZSKE010000045.1:0-1993 GCA_964607325.1 uncultured bacterium
AACGGCTGGAAAAATCGGGCTTGCTCTCCCGGTTGGACGCTGAAATGGCCACGCCACCGCCGGCCGACGCGACGGCTGTTCAGGCCGATGAGGAACGCGCGCGCCGCGAGGAGGCGCGTTCACGGAGAAGGGAATCCGACGCGGCCCCTGTTTCGCTCGCCCCGGGCGCCCTCAAGGTCCCGCCGGGTGTTCCCGGACCGCCCCCGATTTCCGTGACGAAGGCCTTGGCGAAACTGGCCGAGAATCCCGTCCTCGAGGCCGACGTGCCGGCGAATCCCAAGGTCGCGGAGGAGAGCTGGAGCTACCAGCTTCGTTCGTGGCTGACTTGGGTCGGTTTGATCCTGCTACTCGGTGTCCTGGCCTTGCCCGCCACCTTGCGCCTGATGCCCGGTTTCGCTCACGGGGCTTATTCGCTCTCGCGCATCTTGGGCATGTTGTTTTTCGCCTGGTTGGCCTGGATCGCGGGCAACGTGGGGTTGGGTTTCAGCACGATGACCTGCTGGGTTTTGCTGGCCGTCCTCGCCGCGCTTTCCGTTTATCTGGCGGTGCGTGACCGCGAGGCCTTGAAGGCCGCTTGGCGCAAGCACGGGGCCTCGTGGCGTCTTCAAGAGGCCGCCTTCCTGGCGGCGTTCGTCCTTTTCACCGTGATTCGCGCGCACAACCCGCATATCCACGATCCCGGCGGGGAAGGCTACAGCGGCGGCGGCGAGGCGGGGATGGATTTCGGGTTTTTGGCTTCGGTGGTCCGGAGTTCGTCTTTTCCACCGCAGAATATGTGGATGGCGGGCCAACCGATCGGCTATTCGTTCTACTTCGGCCATCTGTTGATGGGCGTGCTCACCAAGACCTTGGCGCTTACCCCGGCGGTCACCTACAACCTGGCGGTTATCACGCTTTTCGCGGCCATTTTCGGCGGGGCGTTCGGCCTGGCCTACGGCCTTTCGGGCCGCCTGCTGGGTGGTTGGACGGCCGGCTTCCTTTGCGCGGCGGCCGGCAACTTAGCCGGAGCGCAACAGTACTTGAAAACGATCGCGAACGGGATTCTGCGTCACAACTTGATCGAATCCTTCCGCGCGTTCACCTTCGATTATTGGGGCCCCTCGCGAGTCATCCCTCATTCCATCAACGAGTTCCCGTTCTTCTCGGTCCTTTTCGCCGATCTGCACGCGCACACCCTGGCCATGCCATTCGCCATGCTGTTCGTGGGGATCGCCGCGTCGTTGTATTTCCTTCAACCCACCGCGCCCTTGGATCTTAAAAAAGCCCTTCCGGCCGTCGTCTTGACGCTTTGCCTGGGGTTCGTGTTCGGCTCGCTCGCGTTTTTCAACACTTGGGAGCTTCCGGTCTGGGGCGCGCTATTCCTCGTCGTCATTCTCTTCAGGCATTTGGGCGCCCTCAAGGGCAAGGTCTTGATCCCCGGGTTCAAGATCGCGCTCACCTGCGTGGCCGGATCGGCGCTTCTGTTGGGATGGTTCGGGGCTTTTTCAAAACGAAGCGAGGCGTTGGTCCTGGGGGGACAAACGGCCGCCCTCGTGACTTTCGCCGTTTTGGGCGTTCTCGCCATCCTGGGAATCACGATGTTCCGTAAAACCTCCAGGCCCTTCGGGGTTCGTTTGTTGGAAGCGGGCGCTTTCCTGGCCTTGTTGGGGATCACGGCGCGCGTGGCCTGGTGGTTTTATTTCTCCGGATTCACTCCCCAGCAGAACCAAGTGTTGTGGGTTTGGCCCAAGGTACGGACCGCTTTGGGCGACTTGTGGACCATCCACGCGGCCTTTCTTTCCGTGATCGTTTTTTCGTTCCTGACCGCCATCACGAAAGAGGCGGAAACCTGGATCTCGAAACCTAGCCCCCGCAAAAGCCGTCCGAGGGATTTCCAGGCTTGGTTGGATTGGCTCTTGGATCGGAGCGAGGACTTCAAGGCGTTTTTGAGCGCGCCGAAAGGCCCGGTGACGGGTTTCACCGCCCTGGGGTTGGGGGGACTCGCCATTTGGGT
>CAZSKE010000045.1:2003-7540 GCA_964607325.1 uncultured bacterium
TGGCCGGTCCAGCCGGCCACACGAGCACAACCGCCGTGGCGCTGTTGTTCGCCACCGCCTCCCTGGCGCTTTTGGCCCTGGCGGTGTTTTTGAAGGACGCCCTCTGGGCCTGGGGCGGCGCCGTGGGGACCCTCTTGGTGTGGTTCCTTCTCATGCTGTTCAGGCTTCTGCCGCTCCAGGGTGAGGGCATCAGCTCCCCACTGCTGGGATTGGTCCTGCCGTTCGCGGCGCTCTGGATGGCGGCGTTTCTCCAATGGGGTTTGGCGGCCCGGATGCGCCATGACCGGCCGCTTTCCTTTTCCTTCGTCATCGCCGGCTTGTATTTCCTTGTCCTGGCCGTTTTGGAAGTCTTGGTGATGAAGGAATATCTTGGCGGCGAATGGATGCGCAACAACTCCCTTTTCAAGTTCGGCTATTGCGCGTGGATGCTCGGTTCGGTCGCGGCGGGGGCTTTTTTGCCGCGCTTGTGGTACCAAACGCGCGGATGGATGCGGCTGAAACGTGAATCGGCGTCCAGTCGCGGTTTGTTTGGGTTGCCAGGCGTGGCCTGGGTGCTTTTATTTCTCCTCCTGACGACGGCTTGGAGCCAGTTCACCTCCTGGTTCGACACCCCCGTGGTGTATGTGTTCAACCTGTTGGCCGCCGTCGGCATCCTGGTTTGGCTCTTTCGGGAGAAAAGCCTCGGGATCGCCTGGGTTTCCGTCCTGGGGACGGCGGCTTTGGCGGTTTCGGCCCTTTCCTTCCTGGGCTCGTCCGGTTCCGCCCTGTCCGTCTTCGGTCGACGGGCCGCCGAATTCAGCGCGGTCACCTTGTTTCCGTTCCTCGTGGCGGGATTGTTCGTTTTGACGGCGCGGTACCTTGGGGAGAAACTTCCGGATCTGGGAAGACGCTTGGCGTTGGGGAGTTGGAAGGCGCTTCTGGCTTTGATCCTGATCATGGTGTCGATCTATCCCCTGGCGGGAAGTTGGAGGAAGTGCCACCACTTCTTCCCGTCCCAGCGGCGCGCCATGACCGGATACCCGGATCCACCCACGCTCAACGGCTTGGCGTTCATCCGGCTCCAGAATCCTCATGACGCGGCCGCTATCCGATTCTTGAATGAGCGCGTTCCGGGGCAACCTTGCCTGGCGGAATTCGTGGGAGAGGGTTACAACAGCTGGGGCTCGCGCATGTCGATCTTCACCGGGATTCCAGCCCTCATGGGGTGGGATGGACATGTCGGGGAGTGGGTGGGGGCGACCCAAAGCGAGCGCATCTCGATGCGCCGTCAGGCCAATGAGGAGATTTTCTCGTCGACGGACAAGGAACGGGTGAAGCGCTTGTTGGACTCCTATGGGGTCCGTTTGGTGGTGGTGGGGACCCTTGAGAGGCGGGGTGTGCCAGGACGGAAGGGGGGGTATCCCGCGGAAGGTCTGGCGAAATTCGAGGGTTGGCTCCCGATCTTGTACCAGAACCCGGGCGTGACGATTTATTATAACGCCCCAGGGCCAGGATGATTTCGCCGGTGGGACGCGAAAGCGTCTGAAACGTTTTTGTGGACGGTTGAAACCCGGGAGGATGGAACATGGGATCGTTGATCGTGTGGTGGCTGGTACTGCTGGCCATGGGCCTTCTGGCCCTGCCGCTGACATTCCTTACCTTTAAACATCTCCCTGACAAGGGCTACGCCTTCTCCAAAGTGCTGGCTCTTCTGTTCGTGGGTTATGTGGGCTGGATCTTCGGGCACGTGAGTTTCAACCAGACCGTGCCTTTCCTGGCGTTGTTCCTCCTTTCCGTGACGGGATTGCTTCTTTGGGCCCGGGCTGGAGGGGCGCTCATCGAGTTCTTCAAGAAGAAAGCCGGTTACATCCTGGTGGTGGAACTGCTTTTCCTGGCGGCTTTCCTTTTGGCGGGCGCGTTCCGGATGCGCGTGCCGGACATCACGGGCACTGAAAAGCCCATGGACTTCGCCATGATCAACGGCATCCTGTCCTCCCACCGCATGCCGCCGAGCGATCCTTGGCTTTCCGGTGGAACCATCTCCTACTACTACTTTGGCTACTTCATCGTGGCCAGCTTGATCAAGTTGACCGGCACATTGCCATCGGAGGGTTTCAACTTGGCCGTGGCCCTCATCTGGGCCCTGTCGGCCGTCACGGCCTTCGGTCTTGGATACGCCCTGACTCGTTCCTATCGATACGCGGGGTTCAGTTGCGCGGCCGTTTCGGTGCTCGGCAACCTGGATTTCTGGCATCGGGCGATCCAGAGCTTCCGGATCGGCGACCTGAAGGCCCCTTACTACAACATGGCGGCGGACCCGGCCATCGCGAAAGGCATGAATGGATTTTTCGGGTTTCTATTCAACCCGTTGGCGCGATTTTGGGACTATTTCCAGGCCTCGCGCATCGTGCCGGTGAACGCGACGGACAAACTCATCAACGAGTTCCCGTCTTTCAGCTTTTTCCTGGCGGATCTGCATCCCCATGTGATGGCCATCCCGTTCGTCCTGATGGCCGTGGCCTTCTGTTTCAACCTGTTGAAGGCTCCCTTGCCGGGCCTGGAGGTTTTCGGGGGACGAAGGCCCTGGCAGATCGCCCAGTGGGTTCTGCTGGCCGTGATGTTCGGAAGCCTCGGGTTCTTCAATTCATGGGATTATCCGACCCTGATGTTGCTCCTGGGCGGTTGTCTCCTCCTGCAACAGGCTTGGACGGCTTCCAAGGACGGGCCGAATTGGCTGAGGCAAACGGCTCTCGTCGGATTGCCGGTGGTGGCGGCCACTTTCCTCCTGTTCCTGCCTTTTTACCTCAGGTTCCAATCTCAGGCGAAGGGTCTCGGTTTGGTTAAAACCCGAACGGATCTCTACTACCTGTTCGTGATCTTCGGGATTTTCCTGATCTTCGTCATCCCAGTGGTCACGAGTCGCGCCGCCGCGGCCTTGGCGGGGCGGAACGCGAAAATCAAGAGCAAGAAAAACGACGGCCTGGAATGCGTCTTGTGCGGGCGTGAGGGCGAGGGAAAGAAGTTCTGCGGGGTGTGTGGTGGGGAATTGGCCCCCCCGACGGACATGGAGACGGTCGCCCTGCCTTTCGAGAAATTCCGCGCCGGACTTCAATCGGCCGCGGGTTGGATCTCAAGCGCCGACAACCCCTCGCGCGGCCTCATGGCCTCCCTGGGGGTCGCCGCGCTTTTGTTGGTTCTCACCCTGGGGGGGTTGAACCTCTCGGTCCTGGTGGGGGGCCTGTTGCTGTTTTTCCTGGCCTTGGTGGGCCTCACGGGAAAGATGGACAACAAGGAAATGGTGTTCGCCACCCTCCTGACGGCCTTGGCGGCCCTTCTCATGGCGGGATGCGAGGTGCTGTACATCAAGGATCACTTCGACGACAGCGCGTTGGAACGCATGAACACAGTCTTCAAGTTCCACTACCAGGTTTGGTTGCTCCTGTCCGTCGCCGCGGCTCCTTTCTTGAAATGGATTTTCGAGAATCAGTTGCGCGCCTGGCCTTCGTGGAAAAGGTTGACCTGGGCAACGCTGGCCACCGTGGCGATCGTCGGGTCGGCGTTATATCCCGCCTTGACCTTGCGCGCGCGTTTAAAAGGCACGGGCGCCCAAATCACCCTGGACGGACTGGCGGGATTCAAAATGTCCAATCCGGGCGATTCCCTGGCGGCCGATTGGATTCTCAAGAACGCCAAGGTGCCTGGCGCTCGCCCGCCGGTGGTGTTGGAATCCTGGGGCGGCTCCTACAGTTCCTTCGCGCGCATCGCCACCGAAACGGGATACCCGACGATACTGGGATGGGACTTTCACGAGGCCCAATGGAGGGGAAGCTGGGACAAACCGGCCATACGGGGAGGGGCTCCCGATGACACGGTCATGACTCGTCGGCAGGACGTGGATCGGATCTACTCGACCCCCAACCTCGACGAGGCGCGCGAGTTGCTTCGCAAGTACCAGGTGGATTACGTTGTGGTCGGCATGCTGGAAAGAAACGGAGCCGGCAACAAACAGCCCTATCCCCCGGAAGGCTTGGACAAGTTCAACCAATTGGGAGCGCCTCTTTTCAGCCAGGCTGGGACATCCATTTACAAGGTCAACCCTTGACGAGGAGCGTGAAGCCATGTTTCAAGGACTGAACATCACCCGGAAGGATTGGATCCTCGCGGGAATCCTGTCGGCCCTCGCGGTGGCGGCCTTGGTTTCCATGATGGGGAAATCGGTGGCCAAGGGGCCCCTGTTTACGGGCGGGGCGCAAGGGAACATCCTGATGTCGGGAGGAGTCTGGGGAAAACTGCCCGGACAACTCGACTATCCGCGCGGGATCGCGGTGGACGCGGAGGGCGGGGTTTACGTGGCCGACAGCCGGAACCACCGGGTCCAGAAGTTCCGCGGCAAGGACAGCCGGCTGGACTGGTCGACGGGGGGCTACGCCCGGGTCGAGGGGGACGTGAAGAAACTCACGGCTGAAGGCGTTGGCAAGTTCAACGAGCCCAACGGGGTGGCGGTAGGAGCCGATGGCATGGTGTACGCCGTCGACACCTGGAACAACCGCATCCAGGTCATGGAGCCTAAAAACGGTAAAGTCAAACGCGTGATCACCTCGGTGGACGGCTTTTTCGCGCCCCGGGACCTCGTGGTGGATCGGGACGGATCCGTTTATGTCGCGGATACCGGCCGCCATCGTGTCGTGAAATTCAGCCCCAAGGGCGAGCGGGTTCGCGCGATGGGGAACCCCAAGGGAAAAGGGACCGGGGACGGTGAGTTCAACGAGCCGATCGGCTTGGCGCTGGATCCCGTGGGGAACTTGTTCGTGGCCGACCGCCTGAACTTCCGCGTGCAGGTGTTTGACGCCAACGGCCAGTTCCTGAGATCCATCGCCGTGGACGGTTGGGACACGGATCAGATCGACATGGAGCCGCATCTGGCGATCGACGCCACCCGGGACCGTTTGTACGCCTCCGATGGACGGGGCCGTAAGATCCTGGTCTTCACGCTGGAAGGAAAACGGTTGGACCCTGTGGTGCAAGGCGGGGATGGACAGGCTCTTTTCCAAGCGCCCATCGGGGTGGCCGTGGACCGCGAAGGCAACCTGCTGGTTTGCGACTCCAAGGCGAACAAGATCATGAAATTGAGGGTCGAGTAACTCTTCTTTTGTCTAACGCGAAGAACCGCCGTTCCCGTGGAGGCGAAAATGGCCGCTAAAAGCAAACGATCTAGCAAGAAAAAACGGGCCCGCCGTCCCCGTAAACCACTGGGACGGGGCGCCAAGGCGTTCCTGTTTTTCCTGCTTCTCGCGGTCGTGGGAGGCGCGATTTGGTGGGGCGCCCAATCCATTCGCAAGCAGTTGTTGGAGGGCCGTCTGACCGAAGTGGCGGTGGATGGCGAGTTTTTCGGCCCGGGCGTCGCTCCCGGACAGTTTCGGGAGGCCTGGGGAGTCGCGGTGGGGCCGGACAACTCGGTGTACGTCTCCGATTTTGGGGGCCATCGCGTCCAGAAGTTCTCCCCGGACGCGCAACTGATCCAGACCATCGGTTCCAAAGGCGATGAAAAGGCCCCGAAG
>CAZSKE010000045.1:7647-9967 GCA_964607325.1 uncultured bacterium
GGATCCGGAGGGCTTTCTTTACGTTTGCGACACTTTTTTCCACCGGGTCCAGAAATTCGACCCGGCCGGCAATGTCGTCAAGGTCTGGTCGCGCTCCTTCTTCGGCCCGCGCGGCATCACGGGGGATGGACACGGGCGGATTTTCATCACCGACACGGGTAACCACAAGATTCAGGTGTTCAGCAAGGACGGCGAGTACTTGGAGGAATGGGGCGGCGGCATCGGCCGGGAGACGGGCAAGTTCCACGAGCCGGTCGGGATCACCGTTGGCCCCGACGGTTTCGTTTACGTGGCGGATTGCGAAAACCGCCGAATCCAGAAATTCGAGCCCAACGGGCGTTTCAAGGCCGTTTTCACCCTGGAGACCTGGCAGGGCAAATGCTGCGAGACTCCTTATCTCGCGATAGGCCCCGACGGCCTCTACACCACCAACGCCAGCACCAACTCGGTGCTTCGGATCGACCCCAAGAACGGGCGCATCAAATCGATCTATCGCAAGCAGGGTCAACTCAAGGAGGGCGGTTTCGATTACGCCACGGGTATCGCCCTGGATTCCATGGGACGACTTTGGGTGGTCGAGAAGTCGGCGAACAGAGTCGCCCGGTTCATCCCGCCGCGTTCCAAGTGACGGGATGGGCATGAAAAGGGTCTCCGCCCCGACGGGACGTCGAGGGGAAAAGCCGCGGCTTCTCGTCGTGGTTCCCACGTACAACGAGGCCGATAACCTGCCGCTGGTTTATCACCGCATTTTCAAGACGGTCCAGCGGGGCGACCTGCTGATCGTCGACGACGATTCGCCCGACGGCACCGGGCGTCTCGCCGACGAGTTGGCGAAACGCGATAAAAGAGTTCGCGTGCTTCATCGCGCCGCCAAAGAGGGGTTGGGCACGGCTTATGTGGCCGGCATGCGTTACGCGCTGGATAAAGGCTACGACCGTGTCGTCGCCATGGACGCCGACCTCTCGCACGATCCCGCCAACATCGCCCCCATGCTGGATTTATCCGAACGTTACGACCTGGTCATCGGGAGCCGTTATGTGCACGGCGGTGGAATGGCCAACTGGGGTTGGTACCGGTTGGGGATCAGCCGGAGCGCGAACTGGTTTTTGAAGGCCCTCTTGGGGGCGGGACCCCTGGATTGCACGGGCGGATTCAAATGCTATCGGGCGGATCTTCTTCGGAAAATCGGGTTGGAACGGATTTTCTCGCCTGGATACTCCTTTCAGGTGGAAATCCTTTTTCGCGCCCTCCACGCGGGGGCGCGCGTGGTGGAGATCCCCATCTTGTTCGTGAACCGGCACCGAGGCAGTAGTAAGCTGAATTTACGGGAAGTCTCGGGTTTCTTCTGGACGGTTCTTCACCTCAGGTGGTTGGCCTTCCGGGGCCGCCTCTAAGAACCATCTCGCTTGACCCGTCCGTTTAAACCGCGTTGGGTTCGCGCGGGAGGAACGCTCGCCTTTTCACGGGAAGCGTGTGGGGGTTGACCGGGTGAAAAACCCCTGAGGATGTTGTTGGGTGGTGTGACGGACTAGGATGACCTGGGAGGGCGCCATGGCGAAACAGAAGCTGTTGTCCATCATCGTGCCGGCCTACAACGAGGAAAAGACCCTCCTGCCCCTCCTGGACAAGGTGAAACGCGTCAAGCTCCTGGGGCTCCGCAAGGAGATCCTGGTCGTCAACGACGGCTCAAGCGACAAGACGGCTGACGTCATGCGTAAAATCCGCCTCCCGGGCGTGCGGCTTTTCAGCCATCCGGTGAATCGGGGCAAGGGGGCGGCGATCCGGACCGCCATTCCCCACACGCGAGGCGATTTTGTCATCATTCAAGACGCGGATCTTGAGTATGATCCCGCGGATTACGTGACAGTCCTGAAGCCCCTCCTGGCGGGCGAGGCGGACGTGGTGTATGGATCGCGTTTCATGGGGTCGCGCCGGGTTTTCCTGTTTTGGCACTACATCGGGAACAAATTCCTCACGCTTGTGACAAACGTCTTTTACGACACGATTTTGACCGATATGGAGACCTGCTATAAGGCTTTCAAGGGCGACTTGATCCGGAGCCTTAAGCTTCGCTCCGACCGGTTCGAGTTCGAGCCGGAGGTCACCGCCAAGGTGCTGAAGCGCAAGGCCAAGCTCTTTGAGGTGCCCATTTCCTACAGTGGGCGCGGGTTCGAGGAAGGGAAGAAGATCACCTGGCGGGACGGTTTTTCAGCCCTCTGGACACTGGTGAAATACAAGTTCGTCGATTGAAACCAAATACCCGCGACGATGCGCACGGACGCGCGCGGATGAGGACGCTGGTTTATCGCGATGGAGGTGA
>CAZSKE010000046.1:0-9945 GCA_964607325.1 uncultured bacterium
AGAAGCTCCTCGATCCGGAAGGCGTGGTCGAGGGTTCGGTCCAGGTAAAAACGGATTTCAGGGGTGAAACGAAGGCGGATACGCTTACCGATCTCACTGCGAACAAAACCCGTGGCGTGCTCCAGGCCGGCCATGCTTTCGGTCTTTTCCTCCTCGGTTCCCATCACCGAAACGAAGATCTTCGCGAAACGGAGATCGTCGGTCAACTCGACATCCATGACGGTGGCGAAGTGGACGCGCGGATCTTTGATTTCGTGAACGATCATTTCGCTCACTTCGCGCTTGATCGCCTCGGCTACCCTATCGGATCTCTTAAAGGACACAGGAATCTTCCTCCGGAAATGAGGAATGAGGACTGTGGAACGCGAAATGGAAACCAGGGGATCCTCCCCTCTTTCCCATTCCACATCACGCACTCATCATTTCCTTCAAAGGTATTCCGTCTGGACCCCGGTCATCTGTATCTCGCCCTCGACTTCAACGAGTTGAACGATGGCGGAAAGAACCGCGTCGGCCCCCGAACGCAGGGTGTTCACATGAACCACCGCTAGCACCGATTTCTGCCAAAGATCCTGGTACTCAACCTCAGTCGCCGAAACGTTGAAACGCCCCCGGATCCGGGTGAGAAGACTTTGGAGAAGACGCCGTTTTTCCTTCAGCGAACCTGCCGCGGGGTAATGCAACTCGATCCGCAAAAGCCCGATGACCATGTTTCGTTAGCTGAGTTTCTGGGCCACGGCCTCGAGCGTGTAAGCTTCGATCGAGTCGCCCACCTGCATCTCCGGGAAGGCGTCCAATCCAATGCCACACTCGTAATTCGCGCCGACTTCCTTCACGTCGTCCTTGAACCGCTTGAGCGAGGTGAGGGCGCCCGAATAGACCTCTTCGCCACCGCGCATCACTCGCACCTTGGCCTTGTTGGTGATCTTGCCCGACAACACCATGCAACCGGCCACGACGGCCTTGGGGGTCTTGAAGATCTGGCGGATTTCCGCTTTGCCGAGGGCCTGTTCCCGGAAAGTGGGAGCCAACAAGCCTTCCATGGCTTTGCGGACGTCGTCCACCACGTCGTAAATGATCCGGTAGTGGCGAACGTCCACTTCCTCTTTTTCCGCGGTTTGGCGGGCTTGGCTGTCCACCTTCACGTTGAAGCCCAGGATGATCGCGTTGGACGCGGCGGCCAACAGGATGTCCGAATTCACCACATTACCCGTGCCGCTGTGAATGACATTGAGCCGGACTTTTTCGGTGGAAAGCTTCTCGAGTTGCTGGATCAGGGCTTCCACGGATCCCTGCACGTCGCCCTTAAGGATGACCTTCAACTCCAGCAGTTTGCCTTCCTGGATCTGCTCGAAAAGGTTGTCCAGGGTCACGTGGCGCCCCACCAAGGAACGGTTATCCTTGAGGGCTTCCACGCGGCGATTGGATATCTCACGGGCCATTTTCGGGTCGGTCACGACATAAAACTTGTCGCCCGCGCGGGGAACGCCGGACAAACCAATAATCTCGGCCGGGAAAGCCGGACCGGCGACTTTCACGCTTTTAGCGGAGTCGTCGTGCATGGCGCGAACACGTCCATGGTGTGAACCGCACACCAGAACGTCTCCCACCTTCATGCTCCCGTTCTCGACCAGCAAGGTGGCCACGGGTCCGCGACCCTTGTCGAGCCTCGCCTCAAGGCACACGCCGTACGCGGCCCGAGCGGGATTGCCCTTCAGGTCGAGGATTTCAGCCTCGAGAAGGAGCATCTCCAGCAGTTTGTCGATGTTCTCGCACTTTTTGGCCGAGACGGGGACGAAAATGGTCTTCCCGCCCCATTCCTCGGGGTTCAGCCCGCGCTCCGCCAATTGGGTCTTCACGCGATCCGGGTTGGCCTCCGGCTTGTCGATCTTGTTCAAGGCCACCAGGATGGGAACCTTGGCTTCCTTGGCGTGGTCGATGGCCTCGATGGTCTGAGGCATCACTCCGTCGTCGGCGGCCACCACCAGGATGACGATGTCGGTGGCTTTGGCGCCTCGCGCGCGCATGGTGGTGAAAGCCTCATGGCCCGGCGTGTCCAAAAACGTGATGATCCCGCGGCCCGTCTTGACCTGATACGCGCCGATGTGCTGGGTGATTCCGCCGTGCTCGCCTTCCGACACTTTGGTGGAGCGGATGGCGTCCAAAAGCTTGGTCTTGCCGTGATCCACGTGTCCCATGATGGTGACGATAGGCGGCCGGGGCTTGAGATCCTTGGGATCGTCCTCCTTTTGCTCCATCACCTCCTCGGCGTAGAGGGGCACGGTCTCGACTTCGGCGTTGTGGACGGAAGCCAGCGTTTCCACCAGGGTCATATCGATGCGCTGGTTGATGGTGGCCATCACCTTGAGCTCGAAAAGTTCCTTGATGAGCAGGGCCGGTTTCACTTGCAGTTTCACCGCCAACTCGGCGACCGTGATGCCTTCGGTGACTTTGATCTGCATCTTGGGGATGGAATCATCCGGCTTCGGAAGCAAGTCCTCGCTCTTCGGTTGCTCCGCCTCGGCGCGAACGACGGGGCGGACGGCCATGCCGTGACCCCCCTTGGAAGTCGGCGGTTTAAGTCCCGTGGGGGTGCGGCGCGGAGCCACCCCAATCCTTTTAACGCTCCCAGGTTTGGGCTGGGGTTTCTGGGGACCCTTGGGCAAGGCGGGATAGGAGACCGCCGGTCCCTCCGTGGACGAGGGCGTGCGTAAAGTCCTAGAAGGGGCGCCGGGTCTGGCGGCGGGCGGACGCGCTCCGGATCCCACCGTCGAGCCAAGGGATTTCGGGGCGGTTTGCGCCGAGGAGGAAGACGATGGCGCCGCGGCGGCGATCATGCCCAGGTCGCGACGAACCTCGTTCTGGATTTTCTCGTCCATAACCGTGAGCTGGCTGGGCAGGGTCGTTCCCAATTTCTTGCAACGCTCAAGGACTTCCTTGCTGGAGAGACCGACTTCCTTGGCGAATTCAAAAACACGCTTGTTCATTCTGGAGAAGCCCCCTCGCCGCTCTCGTTGGAATCAACGGCTGGAGATGGCGGAATGGCGGGTACCCCGCAATCGTCCTTGATCAACTCGGGAGTCTCGGGAACGTTTCCCTGCACAGCGCCCTCGTCGCGCAGATCCGGCGGCACGTCGTCTCCGATCGCGGCGGTCGTCTCCCCCTCCGCGGCGGATTCAGATCCTTCCACCGTGGCGTTCTCGGGCAAATCGCTGAGCGTGGAAAATTGAGCGTCCATCCGGGCCCGTTCTTCCTGGGCGTACTGCTCCTCGTCCATGATGTCAATCCGCGTCCCCGTCAATCGGGCCGCCAATCGGGCGTTTTGGCCCTTCTTCCCGATGGCCAGCGAAAGCTGGTCCTTCGGAACGATGATCTTCGCCGCCTGGTCGGGGCCACTGTACACGATGCGCGCGATCTTGGCGGGTGACAGCGCGTTCGCCAAGTAGCTGTGCGCTTCCTCGTCCCAGCGGACGATATCCACCTTCTCCCCTCGAATCTCATCCACGATGGCCTGAACCCGGGTGCCCTTCACTCCGACGCAGGCGCCAACGGCGTCCACGCGATCGTCGCCCGAACTCCGGACGGCGATCTTGGTGCGGCTTCCAGCCTCGCTGGCGATCGCCTCGATCTTCACGACGCCCTCGTAGATCTCCGGGACCTCAAGCTCGAAAAGCTTCCTCACCAGATCCGGATGCGCGCGCGAAACCAACACCGCGGGTCCGCGCGAATTTTTTCGGACTTCCAGAACCAGAAACCTCATGCGTTCCCCAGTGGAATAACGCTCGCGCGGAACCTGCTCCCGGGCGGGCATCAGGGCCTCGGTGTCCCCCAAGGACACGATAAGATTGCGCCCCTCGTACCGAAGGACGGATCCCGTAATGAGGTCGCCCACCTTCTCCTGGAACTGGTCGAAAACACTCTGCCTCTCGGCGTCCTGCACGCGCTGGACAATGACTTGTTTGGCGGTCTGGGCGGCGATACGACCGAACTGCTCGTTGGGGATACGGACCTTGACCACCTCGCCCACCTTGCAATCCGGCTTGATCAACCGCGCCTGATCAAGCTTCATCTGGGTGCCGGGATCCTCGACGGATTCCACGACCTCTTTCAGGTAAAAAGCGCGGAACTCGCAATTGGCCTCGTCGAACTCGACGTCCACCTCTTGGCCGACGCCAAAAACCTTCTTGGCGGCGGAGGCCAGGGCGGCTTGAATGGCCTCGACAAGCTTCTGCTTGTCGATGCGCTTGGTATGTTCAATCTGGCTCATCACCAGGGCTAAGTCGTTGCCCATCGCTTCCTCGATCACGCGCTAAAGTTACGAGTCCACCGGGAGGCTTTCGGGTTGAATCCCGCTATCCTCGCGATCCACCCCTAACTTCGCCTCAAAACTCCACGACCAACCGGGCCTTTTTGACGGTTTCAAACGGGATCAAAACCCGTCGGCTTTCGCTCACCGCTACTCGAACCGACCCGTCCACCACCGCTTCCAGCCGTCCCTCAAAGCACGTCTGGCCCTCGAACGCCTCGCGCGTCACTAAACGCGCCTGACGACCCAAGAATCTCCGGCAATCCTCCAAGGACCTCAAAGGCCGGTCCAACCCGGGCGAGGACACCTCAAGAGCGTACGGGGCCGGAATCAAGTCCAACGCGTCCAGCTTCTTTTCCAGGTCGCGGCTGACGGTCTCGCAATCCGCCAAGGCCACCCGGCCGTCGGCCTTGTCCAACACCAGGCTCACCACGTAACGATTGCCCTGTCGACGCGTGGATAGATCGAACAACTCCAGAAAGCTGTCGCGAATCAGCGGTTCGGCCAAAGCCCGGAGTTGAGGCATCCAACTTTCCTCCGGAGCGTACCCGTTCCTTCCGTTGAAGGAACCGCCCGGAGGTCGTCGCAAGGGGTCTCGGGCTCCTCCCGTTCCCTCACGCGGACTCAAGTCCACGACTCCCAAAAACAAGGACGAGGGCGCACAAAACCTCTCCAGGGACCTAAAAAAACAAAGACGGCCCGTGGCCGCCTTCCGAAAACGCCCCGTTCCCGACCTGTACTGAAAAAAAAAGCGGGCGCAGAGGCCCACTCTTATCGGGACAAGAGCGTGTTCGACAGTGTTGAATTGTAAATGATTTCGCGGGTTCCCGCAAGGGTGGGACCGTTAAAACACCATTAAAAGCACGGCTTTTCCGAAACTTCTACCGCCCCTTGGGGCGGCCTTCGCCGGGGGATCAAACCAAAAGAGCCGTGAAGCGGTTGAGGCGGTTGGAGATTATTCCCGCTTCTTGACTCCATCGCCGCCTAAGTTCGACGCGGGACCTTGCCTTCTCGCAGGGTGCTGAAAACTTTTTTGCGCCCTGCCTAGAGGGAAAACCGGGGGAAATAATAAACGTGGAAGGAGTTGGCCAGTAAAACCCCGAGCGCCGTCAGAACCAGCGCATAACCCAACAAAGCGGCCCAATCCTCGCGCCGGGTCGGTTTGCCGCGTAGAACCGCGAAAGCGAGCCAGGCCGAGAGACCGGCGATCATCGCGACCAGAAAATACCATTCAAGGATCGGATCGAAATACCGATGCTTGAATTGCGAGGCGCTCCACCACGCAAACACGGCCACTAACAACAAGGGCGCCGTCGCCGCGAGAGGAAAAACGAAACGCCCTCGCATCGGGGTTTTTTCCAAGGAAAAGCCCTTCTCCGCCCGATCAGGACGGGTCGTTTTGAAACAGGGTTCCCTGTTTTGAATCAGGCATGTCGCCAAGACAGCCGTGAGCGCGGAGAATGGCGATCACGTTCTTGTTGACGCCGCAACGGTCCGCCAAGTCCTCCACCGTGGAAAAACACTCCTTTACCCTCTCCCGCGCGATGGCCTCGGCCACGGTCCCCCCCAGCCCCGGCAACGCGATCAAGGGCGGGCGGATCATGTCGATTCCTTTCTCGGTCTTCTCCACGAAAAACTTCTCCGGATGGGACTTCTCCAGGTCCACCTTGAGCAGGTTGAAACTACGCGCGTACATCTCCTCCACCACGGCCAGGATCGCGAGTTCGTCCTGTTCCTTGTTCGTGGGTTTTTCCATCGCCGCGAGGTCTTTCATGCGCTCGCGCACCCGCGCGATGCCGCCCGAACACACGGTCGCGTCCACGCCGTAAGCCTTATTGCTGAAGAAATCCGCGTAGAACGCCACCGGGTGGTGCACCTTGAAGTACGCGATGCGGAAACTCATGATGCAATACGCCACCGCGTGGGCCTTCGGGAAGATGTACTTGATCTTGCGACAGGATTTCACGTACCAATCGGGAACGTTGGCGGCCGCCATGACGGCTTCGAACTCAGGGGTCAATCCCTTGCCCTTGCGGACGGCCTCCATGATCTTGAAAGCCGTGGCCGGATCCACGCCGAGCGCCATAAGATCGCTCAGCATGTCGTCCCGGGTCGAGATCACGGTGGCCAAGGTGGCGGTTTTCGCCATGATCAAGTCCTGAGCGTTTCCCATCCAAACGTCGGTCCCGTGGGCCAAACCCGCCAACCGCACGAGCTCCTCGAATTTCGTGGGCCTCGTGTCCCGTAACATCCCTCTGGCGAAGTCGGTTCCAAACTCGGGAACCCCCAGGGTTCCCAGGTCGAGCCCCTTCACCGGGATCTTCAACTTCATGGCGTCCGGGCCCTTGAAAAGACTCATGGTGAGCGGGTCGTTGAGAGGGATACTCACCGGATTCACGCCCGTCATGCGCTCGAGATGTTTGAGACTGGTGGGGTTGTCATGACCCAGAATGTCCAGCTTCACGAGACAATCGTGCATGCTGTCGTAATCGAAATGAGTGGTGATGACCTCGCGCGCCTTGTCGTCGGCCGGATACTGCACCGGACACACGTCAGTGATCTCCATTCCGGCCGGAAGGATGACGATCCCTCCGGGGTGTTGGCCCGTGGTCTTGGCCACACCGGTACAGCCCTTCACCAACCGGTTGATTTCCGCGCTTCGCGCCTTGAGGTTGGATTCTTCCAGGAATTTTTTGACGAAACCGAAGGCGATCTTGTCCTTGACCGAAGACAGAGTGCCCGCGCGGAAACAACTGTCCTTCCCCAGCATTTCCTCCACATACCGGTGCGCTAGGTGCTGATATTCCCCCGAGAAGTTGAGGTCAATATCGGGCATCTTGTCGCCCTTGAAACCCATGAAGACCTCGAAGGCGATATTGAACCCGTCGCGTACCGTCGCACAACTGCACACCGGACAAGCCTTGGGCGGCATATCGATGCCGGCCGTGGAAACCGGCTTTTCGGGAAACTCGTACCAATGACCTTGGGGGCAACGCCAATGAGGCGCCAACGGGTTGACCTCGGTGATGCCGGTCAGGAAAGCCACGAACGACGAGCCCACGGAACCACGGCTCCCCACCAGGAATCCGTCCTCGACGGATTTTTTGACCAGCTTCATCGCCAGCACATAGAGCGTTGAATACTTGTTCTGGATGATGGCGTCGAGTTCCCGGGTCATGCGCTTCTCGACCAAAGCCGGAAGCGTCTCGCCGTACAACTCGTGGGCGCGCTTAACAGCGGTTTCACGGAGAAGATCGTCCGAACCCTCCAACCTTGGCGCCAAGGTCTCGCCGGGAATGGGTTCCACGTCCTCGACCCAGTCGGCCACCTTTTGCGGGTTCACGATCACGGCGTCTCGGGCCGCTTCCTCCCCGAAAAAGGCGAAGTCGGCCAGGAATTCCTCGGTGGTCTTGAAATACAAGGGCGCTTGGCGCTCCGCGCTGTAGTTCATGCCGCTGTGGATGATGCGGCGGTATATCTCGTCCTGGGGATCCAAAAAATGGGAATCCCCCGTGGCGCAGACCGGTTTTCCAAGCTTTTTCCCAGTGTCGTACAGGCGCCGGGTCATCAGCTGGAGTTGTTCCAGGTCCTTGACCTGGCCATTCCGGATCATGAACTCGTTGTTCCCGCAGGGCTGGACCTCGACGTAATCATAGAAGGCGATCACGTCCTCCAGGGCCCGACCGCCTTTCAACATGGTCTGCCAAACCTCCCCCTGCTCACAGGCGGATCCCACGATGAGCCCTTCCCGATGAGCCTCCAGAACGGCCCGAGGGATCAGGGGGCGCTTGTAGAAGTACTTGAGGTGGCTTTCGGAAACCAGCTGGTAGAGGTTCTTGAGGCCCTTTTTGTTTTTCACCAAAAGGATGATGTGATAAATGGGAAGGTGTTTTTCCTTCTTGAACTCGTCGACTAGGTAGCCTTCCATCCCCAGGATGAGTTTAATGCCGCCTTTCTTGGCGGCGGCCTTGGCGTCGGGAAACGCCTGCACCACGCCGTGGTCGGTAATGGCCAAGGCCTTGTGGCCCCACTTGGCGGCGCGCTCGACCAGTTCGGTGATGTCCGAAAGCCCGTCCATCCGGCTCATTTGCGTGTGACAGTGCAATTCGACGCGTTTTTCGACGGCCTCGTCCTTCCGGCCCTGCACGGGGATCCTCACGATGTCCTTCGCCATCAAGACCAAGTCCATGGAAAACTTGTCAAACCGCAGATTGCCCCTCGCGCGCACCCACACGCCTTCCCGCAACACGCCCGTCTTGAACTTCCCGTCGCCTTCGTGAAAGACTTTCACTTCCACCGAATCGGTGTAATCCGTGATGGTCATCGCGACGAACCAACGACCACTTTTCTGCTGGCGTTCCTCCAGGAGCACCACCTGGCCTTGCACGGTGAAATCGTTTTGTTCCTCCGTGATCAGGTTCATGGGCGTGGGTTCAGCGGCCACGTTGCGGCCGAACACGATGACGGGGGTTTCCTGCTTTGGCTTGGGCGGCTCCAAGGAAGGTGGGGGCTCGGCCGGGATGGGGGGCAAGACCTTTTCGTTCACGCGGAACACGACTTCCATCCGGGCGTGACACCGTTGGCGGACCATGTCCTCCAACACCCGGCCGCATTTTTTCATCTCGAGTTTCTGGCGTGTAAGCTCGTTGGGGACCGAAAGATAAAGCTTCGCTCCGTCGTACTCCGGACGGCAATGCTGGAACCAGCCCTCGGCCACCTCGGCTTCCTCGGAGAGACAGAACAAGAGATCGGCTTGGTGGATCGTGACGTAATCCGGAGGGGCGAGAAGGGAGGGCTCGTAATGGATGTCCAGCACCACGCGGGCCACGTCGGGCAAGTGTTCCTTCAGGAACCCGGATAATCGCGCGAAACTTCCCGGGTCGGCCTTTTCCGTCAAAAGAAGCCGAAGGAGCACCAAGCGTTTTTCAGGGTGGACTTGGACATTGAGGACGTCGGATTTGAAGAAGAGTTCCCGATCGCGGCATTCCGGGGGGAGTTGTTGGAGGAGATCATAGAATTTTTGAGCGGGACGGCTATCGGTTTGCTTCTTCCGCAAGGAACTGATCGGCGTCATCCGGGCCTCGATGCCTCGCGTCGGTTGGGGCGGGAGCGGGAAAAATGTATCGAGTCGTATATACAACTCTGTCCAAAGGGGGGTCAAGAATATTTAAGGGGAACCCCGCAAGAAATTTTCCTTTTTTTCGGCCATCCGCCCGCTTGACTTTAGGAATATTTCGCGTTTCTCTTTTTTCCCACCGCTACAAACCCAAAGACAGGCCAAAAGACCCGTGCTCCTCCCAGTCCCGATAATACTGGCCCCAATCGGAACGGCCTCGATCATAAGAAAAATGGACGCGAATATCGCGCGAATCCCTCGTGGCTGACCGCCTCCATTGAAAGCCGACCATCAAATTTTGGTTGACTCCTCTTCCGGCTTCCCGCTTGTAATGAAGGTCGTACGCCAGAAAAGGCCGCAACGGAAGCGAGAGCGCCATGAGGTTGGGCCCGAACAACTCGACGCCCCCTTGGGCGAAGAACCCGGGTTCCCGCGGGATGGAATGCACAAGCGCTCCCATCCCAACGTACCAACGCGCCTTCTCGGTGGCCTCGAACGAAAAAAGTCCGCGGATGTATTCACG
>CAZSKE010000047.1:0-2638 GCA_964607325.1 uncultured bacterium
CTGAAGGGGTATTGTAACTCTTCAGCTGGACCAGTTTGAGGGGGGCATGTCAATTGCCTTGACGCGCTCACCGGGCCTTGCGTCACCACGTTGGTGGGCGACACGGGCTTGGACCCCAAAACCGTGCTCCATGATTTCTTCAAGAATTTCTGACCGTTCCTCCGGCGTGGCAAAACCGACTTTTCAAGAAACGCGCGGGCGGGAATACGACCCTACCCTGGGCAAGGGTTCCGATACGCCCGCGATGGATCGGCGATATTAGGACTATGATGGCGACGAGTTTTTCGTGGTGCGACGCAAAGGATAGGCAAGTCGCTTGCGGACAGAACCCGATGTTTCTCGCGAGGGAACAACCATGATCGCTAAAAGAGAAGACCGTGAAACGAGATACTTTATTGATTTGGATATTCAAACGCGCAAAATACTCGAGTGGGGGTTTGACCCAAGAAGCAAGTTGGTCAAGCAAGAACCGACGGGGCAATCTCATGTGAGGGTTTTTATCACCCGGGGACAATACAACAAACTCGATAAGAAGCGGCAAGCGTTGTCTTGATATGGCAAACGATAGAATAACCAGGCCCCACGAGCTGGCAAGCGATCCAAAACGTCGAATGGGTTATCGAAGGCGTGGCAAGCCACGCGGCCCGGCGTGAGGCGGGTCGAACGAGGCTTGAGGAAGGCGGGACGAATCCCGCCGCCTCGAAGAGCGTGATTGTCCTTATAAAGAACCAGTGATTTAGGGATCTTTTTTTGAGGGGCCATGAATGAAACGGGTTATTCTTCTTGGGCGTAACGGGGTGTGTTGGACCGACACCCGGTTGCGACGACATTTTTTACACCTCGGAAAGATGCGAACTCTCCCATGAAGATGGATACGGATTGCGCGGTGATCGGCGCGGGTTTTGCGGGTTGTTCCGCCGCGTTGGAGCTGGCGGACGCCGGATATCAAGTGGATGTGTTCGTGAAAGGTAAATTGGTTGTCGATTCAGCCAGCACGCTTACGGCGGGAGGCCTGACCGCCGTTTCGGATGAGGCGATCCAAAACAAGACGGATTCCTATGAGGCGCACATTCAGGACACGTTGGACGCCGGAAAAGGCCTGAACGACCCGAGTATCGTGAGATTCTGCGCCGAGCGTTTCTATCCCGACGTTATCGAGTGGTTGGTCAAACAGGGCGTTCTTTTTGACGTGGTCCAGCGACATTATGATCTGCACCGGGAAGGCGGACATTCCGCCAAGAGAATATTCCATATCGAGGACGAGACGGGTTCTCACATCATGGCCGTGTTGGCCGATAAAATCAGGAAACATCCCAACATACGGTTGCATGAAAACCACATCGCCATCGACGTGATCACAAAAAACAAGTTCCTGAAAATGTCCGGTAAGGACGCCTGCGTCGGCATCTATGTCCATGATATCGATCAAAACCAAGTCAAGGCCGTGTCCTGTAAATCGGTGTTCCTGGCGACAGGCGGGCTTGGAAAGGTCTTCCTTTACACGTCCAATCCCGACGCGGCCAGCGGGGACGGGTTCGCGATGGCTTATCGCGCCGGCCTTCCCTTGGCGAACATGGAATTCATTCAGTTCCATCCCACGGTTTTCTATGACGAGCAGGCGGATAGTTCCGAGCGAAGATTCCTGTTCACGGAGGCTTTGAGGGGCGAAGGCGCGATCTTGAAGCTTCACCAGGCCGACAAGAACGATTTTGTCCTGAAATACCATCCCCAAGGCTCCAAGGCGACACGCGACTTTGTGACAAGGGCCGAGGACATGGAGATGCGTAAAAACGGGTTGAAACACGTTTGGCTCGACTGCGCCGGGATTCCGGAGCAAAGACTCCAAAAGGACTTCAGAAACGCCTATGAGTTTTGTCGTAAAAAAGGGATCGATATGGCGAAAGAGCCCATCCCCGTTGTCTACGCGGTTCACTACTCGAACGGCGGGGTTCTCGTGGACCAAAACAGCGAGACGGGATTGGAAAATCTATACGTCCTGGGAGAAGCGTCCTACACGGGACTTCATGGGGCCACGAGGCTCGCGAGCAACTCATCCCCGGAGTGTTTGTTGTTCGGAAGAGTGGCCGCGCGGCATTTCATGCGTGAGAAAAAAAACAATCCCTGCCACGTGGTACCCGACTGGGACGCCGGACGGGCCAAGGAATCCAAGGACCCCATCACGATCAGCTGTTATTGGGAGATCACCCGTAAAACGATGACTCTTCTATGCGGGATCGCGAGGACGGAAGAACGGTTGTTCGCCGCCCAAGACGTGTTGTTCGCGCTCAAAAAGAACATCAACAGCGATTATTGGAACTATGTCGTCACCAAGGAATTCCTGGAGGCGAGGAACCTCGCCGATGTGGCGAACATCGTGTTGAACAGCGCTTTGGCGAGGAAAGAAAGTCGCGCGTGCCACTATCGGGAAGATTATCCACAAAGCAGTGACCAGTATCTTGGATCGACGATTGTTCAAAGGGATCAAGAACCGCGAATAGAAATGATCCGACGAGGGTCCGCGTCATGAGGCGTCCCTCGCGACGTTTCATCGACCAGAGGGAAAACACTTACCATTTATGGTTTAATAGAAGAATGAAAACACACCTTGTGGTTCTTGGCGTTTTGGCGTTCCTGGGCG
>CAZSKE010000047.1:2648-9932 GCA_964607325.1 uncultured bacterium
GGAAACCCCTATCGAACGAATTACCTCTCCACGATCGACCGTCAGGGGTCCTGGCGGCAAACCGCGATCTTGCCGCCATTGGGACCCTCAAGAATGGTCACCTCGGATGACATGGAATCCGACACCCAACGGATGAGGGAAAACGGATACCTCCTTCTGGGACGTTCGCAATTTCGAGGCGCCACCGTGAACGAGGAACAGGCGCTGGCCCAGGCTAAAACGATCGGCGCGGAAGTGGTGATGGTCAGTAAAAGGTTCGCCTCACGAGAGACCGAGAGCGTGCCGATGACCGAGTGGATTCCGGGACAGCGCACGGATCAAATCGAGCAAACGGTCATTTTAGAGCAGGATAAAAAACCCAAAGTCGTGCAACGGACCACGACCACCGAGGTGCAGGGCGAGTTTCGTACCACTTACGTTGATCAAAGCGTGGACTATTACGAATATGGGGCCACCTATTGGGCGAGGATGAAACCACCGCGTTTCGGGGTGAGCGTTAAGGAACTCGATCCAGCCATGAGAAAAGAAATCGGCTCCAACAAAGGCGTCCAAGTGCGGGTGGTGCAGAAGGGAAGCCCCGCTTATGACGCCGACTTGCTGAAAGACGACATCCTTCTCAGGGTGAACGGCGAGGATATCATCGATTCGAAGGGTTTCTTTTCCCTGGTGAACAAGCACAAGGGGAAGAACGTTCCAGTCGCGATTTATCGGGACGGTCAGTTGTCGACGATCCAGGTCAAGATAAGGAATTGACGACGTCCCCGCCCGAAAAGCCTGCCGAATAGGCGGGAAACCCAACGATATTGGGCGTTAAGAGGGCGGCGCGGGAACCCACGAGTACCTGTTTTCTTCTTTTCATTGATATATGCTTATGAACGTTTTCAAGAGCCCTCAGGACGGAAGCGTCATGTCTTCATCCGATAACCCAAAAGTTCCCGGGCCCCTCTTCTGGGTTATTGTGCTCGCCGGCCTGGGGATCACGCTCTGGTTCTTGATTCAGCTTTTATCCTCGGATCAATTCAATGTCGGGGCTCGCTTCAACCTCGAGGTGAACCGCACGGAGCAACTGCTCACTCAACGCTTCGATCATATAGTGAAGATTCCTTTTGAGGCGCGCCGGTTGGTCCGGGCCGCCCCGAATATGGACCCGACGGTCTGGAAGAATTTCGCCGACGAATTTTTCGCCGTCCCCGAAAACCAAAGCGTTCAGGAACTGGCCTATCTGGAACTGTCCCTGGGGCCGATGGTGGCCCCCACCCCGCTGTTTCGGACGCGGGCTCCCGGATCCCAAACAGACGTGTCGAAATTCTCATGGAACATTCCCGCCGCGCGAGCGGCCCTCGAGGAAAGCCGCGAGACGGGGGTTCCGAGGGTCTCGTCGGCCTTCCCGGGCCCCCTGGGCACTGGAAAATTCATCGTGATTGTCGTGCCGCTTTACCGCTACGCCGCGATGCCGGTCTCGGTCAAGGATCGGCTTCGGGAATTGAAGGGATGGGTTGGCGTGCAAGTGCGGGTCGAGCGCGTTCTGGACGATCTCTACCAAAAAAAACTGTTTGATACCGACATTGAAATCTACGAGCAATCCCCGCCCACGAAGGAAAATCTTCTTCTCGACAGGTCCGGGCGCGCCCGCGCGGTTCATCCCGATACGGAGCAAGCCGTTCGCGCGCAAAGGAGTCTCAAAATAGGCGGCCGAGTTTGGAACGTTTGGTATTTCGGGAAAACGGATATCCTCCAGGAAATCAGCCGCCGAAAGGACCTGATGGTTGTTTTGGCGACCGGGGTTTTCGGCGGCCTTTTTCTTTACGGCGCGGTTTTATTTCTTCTTTACGGGAAAAAGAGGCAAGAAGCGCCATCCCTCGAGAAGGACAAGAAGATCCATCAAATGCTTGGGGCGGCCCCGGTTCTGCTTTTTTCCATGGACCCCACCGGGCGTTTTATCTCCGTGGAAGGGAAAGGATCGTCCTCGCCCAAATTCAAACCGCAGAAACTGAAGGGAAAAACCGCCGCCGAATTGTTCGCCGGAAAGCCGGCCGTCATGGAACCTTTGCAACGAGCCTTGAAGGGGGAGGCGTTCTCGACGACCCTGCAATGGGATGATGAGACCTTTGACACGCATTTCCTGCCGTATTGGAACTCCGAGGGGAAGTTGGGCGGCGTCCAAGGCTTGGCCGCCAACGTGACGGAGCGGGATGGCGCTGAACGGCGCCTTCGAGAACTCTTACGGCGCGTCGAAAAGGACCGTGAAAACCAACACAAGGGCGATCGACTCAAGGATGAGTTTTTGGCCATGGTGACCCACGAGTTCAGGACGCCGTTGACATCCATCGTGGGATACCTCAAGTTGTTAAGGGGTTCCTCGGGCGCTTTGAACCAGGAGCAAGAGGAGCTGGCGTCCGCGTCCTTGCGCAACAGCGAACGTCTGGTCACTTTGGTGAACAACTTGTTGGACTTGATCAAGATCGATTCGGGCAAAGCCCAGGTGCAGGGCGTGCGGATGGCGGTGGACGCCATCCTGGACGAGGCGTGGTCCGAGTTGAGATCAAAAGCCGATGAAAAAAACCAGCGTTTCGAGTGCAAGAGGCCCGACGAAACGCTTCAAATCACGGCCGACCGGGCCATGTTGTTGCGAGTGTTGGTGAATTTGCTGGATAACGCGGTCAAATTCACCCCGGAAGGCGGCCAGATCGAGTTGGGGGCGCGCAAGTCGGCTTTGGACGAGAAGCCCGTCGTGGAATTCTGGGTGCGGGACACGGGACCGGGGATTCCCGCGACGTCTTTCGAGCATCTCTTTGAAAAGTTCTACCGGGCCTCCGCCAGCGAGACCCGGAACGACGGGGGAGCCGGATTGGGATTAACCTTGTCCAAGAAACTCCTTGAAATGCATGGCGGTCGCATTTGGGTGGATACCTCGGCGAAAACCGGTTCAATTTTCCGGTTTGTCCTGCCGATGGACCCGAGCCCGCCGACAACCTAGAAAACGACGGAAAAGAAGAACGAGTAGTATTCCGTCTCGACTCAACGAATGTTTATGTGGGATCCTCATCGTCGAATCCGTCCTCACCACTGAAAGGGGGCTCGTCACATCACCATGAAAAAATCAACCGCGCTCGCTCCATACGCTTACGCTTTGCTGAGAATCGTCTCGGGATTCATGTTCTCATTCCACGGTATCCAGAAATTATTCGGGGTGCTTACGGAATTTCAACCGCCGATGTTTTCCCAGCTTTGGATAGGTGGGATCCTCGAAATGTGTTGCGGGCTCGCCATCATGATCGGTTTCCAGGCTCGTTGGGCCGCGTTTCTTGCAAGCGGAACCATGGCCGTGGCCTACTTCCAGTTCCATTGGAAATTCCAAATGGGAGCCCAGGCCTTGCCCGGGGTCAACAAAGGCGAATTGGCCGTTCTCTACTGCTTTGTGTTCCTGTTGATTTTTGCCATGGGTTCCGGCAAGTGGTCGGTCGATCGGGAAAAATAAGGTATCTCGCGTGGCGATTCTATTCGTCGTAGGGTTTGTCCTTGAGGTGGAAAAGGGTTTTTAAGGAAAAGGCTTCCATGCAAAAACCCATGTTCGCCATGAATCGATAGAACGCATTCGGAAAAGACGGTTTTCGGGCGAGAGTCATCGCTTCTTCGGTCAAAGTCCCTCCGTTCGCCAGGGCTTCCGCGGACATATTCAGCGCTTGAACCAGATTGCGGACCCGGCCTCCCTGGGAGGCCAAGGGTTTGTCCGGGGCGATCGCCCCACCGCCGCCGATCGCCAGAGCTCCCAACCACCGAAACCCTTGCGCTTTGGCGAAAAGCCGTATGACGGAAATGGCGGTATCGTTCTGGTGCGCTTCCGGAAAACCATTGTTCACTACGGCCGCCAGCCCTTTGGTTGCTCGTGTCCTTCGGGTTCCTGGACCCTCGGCGAAGTCCTCCATGAATTCCAGCAGGAGGGAGGGCACTTGGTCCGCGTAAAGAGGAAAGAGAAAAACCGCCCGATCGGCCTGATCCAACGCCGTGCGTAGTTCCTCCTTTTCCTTGCTCGACGCCTGAGCGCGAGACGCGTAGCGGATATCGACTTGCGCGCCACGCGCGGCTAAACACTCGGATAAGTGCGTGGCCAAAGCATGAGAAACGCTTTTTCGCGCCCGGGGGCTTCCCACGAGGAGCAGGAACTTCAGCGGTTGATTCATGGTGTGTTCACTTGTTCCGCCAACTCGGACACCCGGATTTGCATCTCGTCGGGACTCATGTGGTCATACACAAAAGCCGCAGCGTGGGATGGGCTGTGGAGGTTGAGAGCGTTTCTTCCTAGAATTTCAGTAAAAAGGGTCTCGGCTTCGGAATCGGCTTCTGGCAATCCTCCCAGGGCCGCCAAGGGAATCAAGCGGCCATACCGGAGGGAATGATGGGTTTCATTCCCCGTTTTTTCGAGGAAAGGAAGCACGAAGGGAAGGACGGCGCGCTCCAGGACTCGTTTCAAGCGGGAACCGTAACCGCCAAAACGCACGGGGGTGATGATGGCCAGCAGTCCGGATTGGACGAATCTGCGCGTCAAGACCTTGCTGTCGTCGTCTTGGTCGCAGATCCCGGGATGATGGATCCAACAATGGAAACAGCCTTTGCAGGGGGCGATTTTTAGGTCGCGAAGGACCATTCTTTCGACCTCCCAACCGCGTTGATGCAGTTCGCGGGAAAGAAGGTCTCCCGCCGCTTGGAGCGGGGAAGCCTCTTTTTCGGTTCCGTCCAGGATCAACGCCTTCACGCCGGGTCCTTCCCGTGGAAGTGATAAGCCGGTCCGCTTAACCCGAGTTGGGCCTCGCGCGAATGACCCGACTCACAGGAGTCGACATTCAAAAACGATGTCCGCTCAAGATGAGGGAGAGCGGGAAAAAAACTTCAAACTGAAAACTCAGATCGTGAGGGGGACAAATTCGCCGAAGCCCGTTTCGACCAGGGTTCGGATTTCATCCAACACGGCCTGGGCTTGCTCGCCATAAGCGATGAAATCTAGCGTTTGGCCGGGACCAGCGCATAAAGTCAAAAGGTTCATCATCACCGACTTGAAATTCATGTAACGTTTGCCATTGAGGATGAAATTATAGTGATCCATGCCTTCGGCCTTGGAGACGTATACCTCGGCGTCGAACTTGGCCGCCACGGACGCCAGGGTTCCCGCGGGCCTCACGTGGATTCCCCGCGCGTTGCGGACAGTGACCGATAGCGTGCGGAACCCGTTCTTTTCCATGGATTCACACTCGTTACGGTAAAGGGCCGCGTATTTCTGGCGCCAATCCTTGGCGGCCGCTTCCGCGCCGATGTCGTGACCCTGCTTTTGCGACTCGATCCAGCGATGTTTCTCGATTTCCTTCATCTGGGCCAGATTATGCAGTCGTACCTGTTCTTGGCGGAAATCCTCCATGTATTTGTCGAGGAAATCCAAGGTGGCTTCCTCCAAAGAAATTTCCGTTTTGCGTTCCAGGGAGAGGTAATACTTGTGGGTCATGATGGCTTGCAGTTCGGTGGCGGTTCGATTCCAATTCTTGATGTTTTCGATATTGAAATGGTTCGGATTAGTCATGAGGCACTCCTTCAGCGGGAAAGAAAAGGCGCAAGGAGGAATCGAAGGGCGAAAATATTGTTCGGCGCGTGAAGGGCGTGCGGAGGCGTGTGGGACGTGGTGAGCGACTTTTCAACGATCGACGGGTGTTCGTCAAAATCAACAGAACCTCCCTAAAAAGAAAAGCAAACGCGACCTTAATAAGAGTGTGCGGATTCGCGGCGATCCTGTCAATCCACAAGAAATTTGCCGAAATGATTACGCCGCGAGTCTTGAAATGATTTCCGCTCGTATCTTCTGAGAATGATTCGGTTGAAATGTGGTTTCCGAGCCCGAAAAAAATTTTTCCATTTTAACGATGCGGGAGCCCCGAGGCGTTTTTCGGAAAAGCGTTCGCGTGTAAAGAACCTGTAAAGAAGACGATCCGAAAAGCGGAAAACCTCAAACCGTCGAATCGCGCGGATGAAAACATCCGTTGTCCTCTTGAGGAAAGCTCCGTGGGAACCGGACGGGGGATCTGTTCTTCATCCATCCAATGACTTTATGACCGAAGATCAAGGACGTTTTCGGGAAAGGAAGGCGCCGCGCGTCAAAAAATTAAAAAGAGGATTGATACAGCGGATACAAGGTTATTGCGCGGTGAGATTCAACGTGGCGGGGAGGAGGCCTTCCGCTTCCGCCCTCAGTCGGATTCCACCGGGCGTGGCTCGGGAACGGACAAAACAAGCGCATAGGCCGTGGAAACACTTCCGCTGGGAAGCGTGGTCAGGTTCATGACTGGAGGGATCTCCGTTACCCACACCGGCGATGTCGCCCGGACCTTTCACGGTGAACCGGATGAGGTGGGAAGCCGTGGGCACCACGCGGCCGGAGGCGTCCAGAACGGACACCTCGACGGGCATGATGTCCGCCGCGTCGGCCGTCATCTTGGATCCGTAGGGTTCGAGGCGTAAAGAGAAAGGTTCACCGGTGGTTTCCACCTTCGTCTCGCCCGAGAGGACGCCCTTGCGGTATCCCTTGGCCGAAAGGACGCCCGGGGCGTAACGTGTCTTAAACCGCAGAGCCCCCCATCGGGGGACTTCGCGCGAGCCGAGGAGTTTTCCGTTCAGGAATAATTCCACTTGGTCGTAATTCGTGTGACACATGACGTCGATTTCCCGCCCCTCCCGGCCTTTCCAGTTCCAATGCGGGAGCAGGTGGAGAACGGGCTCCTTCGACCACCACGCCTTGTAATACCAGAAGTTGTCCTTGGGGAAACCGCAAGTATCCAGGACGCCGAAGTGGGAGTTCACGCAGGGCCAACCGTAGGGGGTGGGTTCCCCGCGGTAATCGAAACCGGTCCAAACGAAGGCGCCGGCCATGTGGGGCCTTTCCGCGACCGGACGCCAAGCGGCCTCCGCCGTGTGCGCCCATTCGGGGTGGTTCTCGTCGTAAGCGCTGACGTAGCCTTTTTGAGGCTTGTTTTCGTATTCCCCCCGCGTGGACACGGTGCTGGCGGTTTCGCTGGCCAAGAGCGGCAAGCCGGGTCTTTTGTTCCTCACCAAGTCGTACTGCAACAGGTTGTAATTGAAGCCGGCCACGTCGAGTATGTCGATCAAGCCACGCTCGAACCCCCCGTTTAACGCGGCCAGGATGGGACGGGTTCGGTCGTGGCGGAGCACGACCCGTTTGAGGGCTAGGCCCGCTCTCCGCCCCTCGGGGGTTCCTTGTCGCGGCTCCTCGTTGCAAATCGACCA
>CAZSKE010000048.1:0-9815 GCA_964607325.1 uncultured bacterium
CATCCTCCCTGATGGAACGAGTGAGGGAACGCTATGAGTCGTAAAGTGATCGGAATCATCCCGTCTCGATGGGCCGCGAAAAGGTTTCCGGGAAAGCCGCTGGCCCCCATCGCCGGAATTCCCATGATCGTCCGGGTTGTCCGTCAGGCTCTGAAGGCGAGGCGGCTTTCGGTCGTGGTGGTGGCCACCGACGACGCGCGGATCGCCCGGGAAGCGGAAAAAGCCGGGGCGCGCGCCTTCTTGACCCCCTCCTCGCTGGCCTCGGGAACGGATCGCGTGGCTTGGGTGGCGCGGCGCATGAAAGGGGACTATTTTCTCAACATCCAAGGCGACGAGCCGGTGATTTCCCCGCTTTTGATCGACGCGGTGGCTCGCGCTTTGACGGGCGATTCCGCCGTGAGGATGTCCACCGTGGTGGTGCCCTTGAAGAACCGGCGCCAATGGGCCGATCCCAACGTGGTCAAGGCCGTGTTGAGCGCGGGAGGGGACGCCCTTTATTTTTCCAGGGCTCCCATTCCCCACCCCCGGGAAGGGGGTTTCCCGCGGGTATACAAACACATGGGTCTGTACGGGTACCGAAGGGATTGGCTTTTGAGAATGGCCGCCCTGAAGCCGACCGTCCTCGAGAAGGTGGAACGTCTGGAGCAACTTCGGGCGCTTGAGCATGGCGTGCCTATTCGGACCGCCATCGGAAAAGGGGATTCGGTGGCCGTGGATATCCCTTCGGACGTCAAGAAAGTCGAGCGGTTTTTGAGAATGAAAGGAAAAAAAGGATGACGAAGTTCGTTTTCGTGACGGGGGGCGTCGTGTCCTCCTTGGGCAAGGGCATCGCCACGTCCTCGATCGGCCGTCTTCTGGTGAACCGGGGACTCAAGGTGGTGGTGGCCAAGTTCGATCCCTATATCAATGTGGATCCCGGCACCATGAGTCCCTACCAGCACGGCGAGGTTTTCGTGCTGGACGACGGGGCGGAAACCGACCTGGATCTGGGCCATTACGAGCGGTTCATCGGCGGGCACATGAACCGGGACAACAACGTGACCACCGGCAAGATCTACAGCGCCGTGCTGGCCAAGGAAAGGCACGGGGATTACCTAGGGAAAACCGTGCAGGTGGTGCCCCACATCACCAACGAGATCAAGGAGCGCATCCTTCGCGTGGCGCAAGGCGACGGCTCGAAGGGGTCGGCCGCGGATGTCTGCTTGATCGAGATCGGGGGGACCATCGGGGACATCGAAAGCCTGCCTTTCCTGGAGGCCATCCGGCAGTTCCGGTTCGACATCGGGAGCGATAACGCCCTCAACATCCACTTGACCCTCCTGCCTTACATCGGCGCGGCGGGGGAGCTCAAGACCAAACCCACCCAGAAGACCGTGGCCGAACTGCGGGGCATCGGCATCCAGCCCGACGCCATTTTATGCCGCACCGACCGTCCTCTCGAAGACGACTTGAAGGCCAAGATTTCCCTCTTCTGCAACGTGGGCGTCGACGCCGTGTTCGAGGCGTTGGATGTCCCCTCGATCTACGAGGTGCCCCTGAGGTTTCGGAAACAGGGCCTGGACGATTTCATCGTGAAGAGGCTCAAATTGCGCACCAAGGCCCCCGACATGAGACGCTGGGAGCGCTTTGTGCAATGCCTTTATCACCCCCACAAGGAAGTGGAGATCGCCATCGCGGGGAAGTACATCGATCTGCACGACGCCTATAAATCCATCATGGAGGCCTTCATCCACGCCGGCGAGGAAAACCAGGCCCG
This sequence comes from uncultured bacterium, assembly GCA_964607325.1. Classification (GTDB taxonomy): domain Bacteria; phylum Oederibacteriota; class Muellerivitia; order Muellerivitales; family Muellerivitaceae; genus CAZSKE01. Next base: position 1,757 of record CAZSKE010000048.1, read on the forward strand.
CGTGCGCCTTCGCTGGGTGGATTCCCAGGAAGTGGAACGCAAGGGGGCGCGAGGTTTCTTGAAGGGAGTCTCGGGCATCCTGGTGCCGGGAGGGTTCGGAGATCGTGGGATCGAGGGCAAGATCGAGGTGGTCCGTTACGCCCGGGAAAACCGCGTCCCCTTCCTCGGTATTTGCCTCGGGTTGCAGTGCGCGGTCATCGAGTTCGCCCGGCATGTGGCCGGCCTTTCCAAGGCCAACAGCGCCGAATTCGACCCCGACACCCCCCATCCCGTGATTTCGCTCATGGAGGAGCAGAAAAAAGTGCAGGGAATGGGAGGATCCATGCGGCTCGGATCCTATCCGTGTAAACTGGAAAAAACCAGCCGCGCCTTCCAGGCCTACCGGAAAACGCTCATCCACGAGAGGCATCGGCACCGTTACGAGTTCAACAACGACTATCGCGCCTTGCTGAGGCTCAAGGGGCTCCGTCTGAACGGGGTCTCGCCGGACGGCGCTCTCGTGGAGATCGTGGAATTGCCTCGGCACCCCTGGTTCGTGGGGGTGCAGTTCCACCCGGAACTCAAAAGCCGGCCCTTGGCCGCGCACCCGTTGTTCCGCGAGTTCGTGAGGGCCGCGGCGCAATACCGGCATAAAAAAATAAAAAAAGGCGAACGGAAATGACGCGACGGTGGAAAACGCGGATCGTCGGCGAACGCCTTGTCGGGGGAATCCATGGGTGACGTGACAAGCATGGGCAAACACGGGCGGTTTTTCGTGATCGCCGGGCCTTGCGTGATCGAGGGGCCTGAATTCCTCCTGGAAACCGCCAAGGAAATCAAACGCGTCGCGACCGCCGCGGGGGTGGATCTGGTGTTCAAGGCTTCGTTCGACAAGGCCAACCGATCCTCGGTGTCGGGGTTTCGGGGGCCGGGCCTCTCCGCCGGTTTGACCGCATTGGAGGCCGTCAAGAAAGAGACGGGACTTCCTATCCTGACCGACGTGCATGAGACCTTTCAAGTGGAGGAGGCCGCGAAAGTGGCCGACGTGCTCCAGGTTCCGGCGTTCCTGGCCAGGCAGACCGATCTCCTCGCGGCCGCCGCGCGGCACGCCAAGGTGGTCAACGTGAAAAAGGGGCAGTTCATGGCACCCTGGGAGATGGGCAACGCCGTCGAAAAGATCCGGTCGGCCGGCAAAGCCTCCGTCTGGCTGACGGAACGGGGAACGACCTTCGGCTACAACAACCTGGTGGTGGATTTCAGGAGTCTTCGAGAAATGCGCAAGGCGGGTTGCCCGGTGGTTTTCGACGCCACCCACAGCCTGCAGTTGCCCGCGTCCCAGGGAAAAAATTCCGGCGGCACCCGGGAACACGTGGAACCGTTGGCGAGGGCCGCGGTGGCCGTCGGCGTGGACGGCTTGTTTCTCGAAGTCCATCCGGATCCGCCCCGGGCCTTGTCGGACGCCGCCACCCAGATTTCTTTCGAGACTTTTGGGCGCATTCTTCGCGACGCGTTGGCCATCCGGAAGGCGCTTCCCGGTCTCGCGGAAGGTTCGTGAGCGTGTACCGTATTTATAGCGACGGGGCTTCCCGGGGCAATCCGGGGCCAGCCGGGGCGGGGGCCCTCATCCTGGACGCGGCCGGCCGGACGGCGCACGAGGTGGCGATCCCGCTGGGGATCACGACCAACAACGTGGCGGAATACCAAGCCCTTCTCGAGGCCCTCAAGTATTGCCTGAAAAAAGGATGGGGCCCGGTCGAGGTCTACGCCGACAGCCAGCTCCTCATCCGCCAATTACAGGGTGTTTACAAGGTGAAACACCCCGCGCTTCAGCCCCTCCACCAGGAGGTTTCGTCCCTCCTGAAGGCCCTGGGGTGCGGGGGATTGCACCACATTCCCCGGGAACAAAACAAGGAAGCTGATCGATTGGCCAATAAGGGTTTGGAAGCGGGTTTGGGACTAAACGAGGCCTAAATGCCCTTAAAACGCGCTATTCTTTTGAAAAGTGAAGGGTTTTCCCTTAAACTACTTTAAAGTTTCACCAAACCAACACCGGAGCGGAATTCCCATGGTGAAAAGGGCTTTGCAAGTCGGGTGTGTGGTAGCGGTCGCGATTTTTCTCGGCGGCCTTTCGGCTCAGGCCGGAGTTTTCACCGAACAGCCCAAAAAGCTGATCGAGGAACGGGCTTACTGCGGAGTGTTCGGTACGGCCGTTGGGATCGGGAACGGGGGTCAATTCACGGGCAAGTTGATCATGACCACCGTGGATACAAGCATCAGCGGATCGGCGGACTTGATTCCCAAGATCAAGTCCTACTACGGCGGCGGCGGCCTGGCGGGGTATCGTAAAAACGAATACGCCATTGAAATCAGCTATTGGCGTTCCGAGCATGTCGCCCAATGGATGGCCCCGCTTGTCACCTACGAGGATCGGGCCACCTACCATGCGGTCAACATCGACCTGAAAAAGTATTTCTTTCCCCGCATCCCCGTCCAGCCCTACTGCATGATGGGTTTCAGCCTGCCTTGGCTGGTCGTGAAGAACTCGTCCACCCCTTTTCCCGGGCTTATTCCCGTGCAGGTGGGCGATACCAGTTGGACGGGTTTGGGTTACAACCTGGGCGCTGGACTGGAATTCTACGCCACCAAGCGGGTTTCAAAGATGGACGGGGTTCAATCACGCGAAAGGTCTATACCGGATCGACGAAAACGTGATGAACGGCACCAACCAGGATTTCAATCTCAAGGGTGACAACCTCAACTTTACGGCCGGTTTGACGATCGACGTTCTATAACACACCCTGAAATAAGGGAGGAGAATCCATGCGGCGCTTCGGCTTGTTTTTCGTGGGAGCGATGTTCCTCATCGTGATGGGGTTGCATTTCGCCTGTGTGAAGCCCAAATTGAGCACTAGCCCAACTTTCGCGAGCTTCTGGGGTACCAATGCGCCTCCCACGGCGTCGGCCACGTCCACCCACACCTTGACCTTCACTCCGACCTTTACGCGCACCTCTACACCGGTGAACACCGCCACGCCGACGAACACCCCGACCGAGACGCTCACGCCTACTCCAATCGAGACCGCGACTTCAACCCCTTGATGTTTTTACATCGAAGGTAAAAAAAGCCCGGGTTTCCCGGGCTTTTTTTTTAGGGTACTTGTTGTGGTATCCTAAGGCCGGGAGCGGGTGTGCGGCCGCTCCGGCGCCCTTTTGGGGCCGCCGGGGAGGAAAGTCCGAACTCCGCAGGACAGGATGCTGGGTAACGCCCAGGCCCCGGGAAACCGGGGACGGAAAGTGCCACAGAAAATATCCCGCCCCTCGACGCGGCCCTACGGGCCGGCTCGGGGCAGGCCTTCGGGCTTGTCTCGGGTGGGGGGGTAAGGGTGAAATGGTGGGGTAAGAGCCCACCGCGGGACCTCGTGAGGGGCCCGGCAAGGCAAACCCCATTCGGAGCAAGATCAAATAGGGGGGCTTGGGGTGGTCCGCCCCGGTGGACCTCGAAAGGGGTCCCGGTCCCCGGGTACGATCGCATGCCAGGGTTTCGGTAACGAAACCTCAAGAGAAATGGCCGCGTGAAACAGAATTCGGCTTACGGCCCGCTCCCGTTTTTTTTCGCCACCAAGCTTTTGGATGGACCCCAAGCGCTTTACGAAGCCTTTTTCACCTCTGGGTTCACAAGTCCACGAAGAAACGCGTTGCTTCGATACCACCCATGAAAAAACCCAACGATCTTTGTGAGCTTCGCGGTTCGAAAGACTTGTTTTTCATTCTCGGGCGTGCATTTTTCTGAAGGGTGCGCCATGCAAAAGATTCTTGTTCGTGGCGGCCGACCCCTGTCCGGTCTGGTCGGCGTTTCCGGCTCCAAGAACGCCACATTGCCCGTGATGACCGCCGCCCTCCTGGGCGACGGTCCCATGACCCTGGACAATGTGCCCGATCTGCAGGACGTCCGGACCATGGCCAGGGTTTTGGAGACCCTGGGGGCCCGAGTGACCATGAGCCTCCATCGTCTCACCGTGGATCCTTCCGGGTTCAAGGGCTACGAGGCCCCTTACGAGTTGGTCAAGACCATGCGGGCCTCCATCTACAGCCTGGGTGTCTGCCTGGCCCGGCAGGGGAAAGCCAAGGTTTCCCTGCCCGGGGGATGCGCCATCGGGGCCCGCCCCATCGACCTGCATCTGAAGGGCATTGAGGCCCTGGGGGCGAAGGTCCGCATCGAGCACGGCTACGTGCTGGCCGAGGCCTCCCGGTTGAAAGGCGCGCGGATCCACTTGGCCGGTCCCCATGGCCCGTCCCTCGGCGCCACGGTGAACGTGGTCCTGGCCGCCACGGCCGCGGAGGGCGAAACGGTCATCGAGGCCGCTTCGGTGGAACCCGAAGTCGAGGATTTGGTGAACTGTCTGCGCCGCATGGGCGCGGAGATCGACGGCGTGGGCACCTCCACCCTCACGATCCGTGGAGGCAAGCCACTGAAGGCCGTCCCTTACGCGATCATTCCGGACCGGGTCGAGGCGGGCACGTTCCTCGCGGCCGCCGCCATCACGCGGGGCGAGATCACGGTGCAGGGGTTGAATCTGGCCCATCTGGGCGCCACGCTCGAGGCCCTGGAAAAAGTGGGGGCGGAGTTCGAGGAGGCCGGGGACGCGTTATTGGTCCGCGGCGGGCACTCTTACCGGCCCATGAACGTCCAGGTGGCCCCCTATCCCGGGTTTCCCACGGATATGCAGGCCCAGATGACGGCCCTTCTTTCGGTGGTTCCCGGGTTGAGTGTCGTCACGGAAACGATCTGGGAAAACCGATTCATGCACGTGTTGGAATTGAACCGAATGGGAGCGGACATTAAAATCGACGGCAACCACGCGTTTATCCGGGGAGTGCCCCGCTTGACCGGCGCGCCCGTGATGGCTTCCGACCTGAGGGCAAGCGCGGCCCTGATATTGGCGGGGCTGGTGGCGGAGGGGGAAACCGTCGTCCAGCGGGTTTACCATCTCGACCGGGGTTACGAGCGCATCGAGGCGAAATTATCGGCGCTGGGCGCGGACATCCATCGCGTCGACTGATGAAGGGCGGTTGCCGTCGGTCGGCGAAAACCCCTACCCCAATGGCTCGCCTCAAACGATCCCTCTTCGACTTGGCTCAGGGCCCCGCGCTTGCCGGGGGAAAGACCGCTAGGAAAAATTGGATTATACTTGCCCGGCCCGTGGAGCGATGGGAGCGAGCGGGGTTTCAAGAGGGCCGCGTGGGTGGAATCCCCCCGGTTTAAACGTCCGTAGGAGGCTGGGAGCAACATGCGAATCCTTCGCTTTTCAAAACCCGGTGATCGGCGTTTGGCGGAGAAGCTCCTGCGCCACGAGCCCCTGACGAGCCTGAAGGGGCCCGGAAGCCGGGCCAACCTGACACGCCGGGTCTTCGGCCGCGACCTCACGCCCACCCAGGCCGTGGACAAGATCGTGGACGACGTGCGGCGCCTGGGCGACCGCGCGCTTTTCTCCTATTGCCGGAAGCTGGATGGGTTCGCCGCTCGGGCGGGAAATGTCCGCGTGACTCCCGCCGAGATCCGCGACGCCGTTCGGCGACTCAATCCCAGGATTCTCAAGGCGCTCCGGACGTCCGTTCGCAACGTCCGTTTATTCCACATGAAGGAGAAGCCGCCGCGCTGGTTCCACGACACGGGTTCCGTCGGGATGGGACAGAAATGGATTCCCTTGGATAGCGCCGGGTTGTATGTCCCGGGCGGGCTGGCCGCGTACCCTTCCTCCGTGGTCATGAACGTGATCCCCGCCAAGGAGGCCGGTGTCAAGAAGGTGGTGGTCGTGACACCCGTCAAGAAGGACGGCAAGGTTCCCGACACGGTGGTCGCGGCCGCGCATCTTTCGGGAGCCGACCTCATCCTCAAGGTCGGAGGGGCCCAAGCCGTGGCGGCCCTCGCTTATGGCACCGCGTCGGTGCCCCGCGTGGACAAGATCGTGGGCCCGGGGAATTTGTTCGTGTCGCTCGCCAAACGCAAGGTTTTCGGGGACGTGGGCATCGACGGTTTTCAGGGGCCCAGCGAGGTCTTGATCCTGGCGGACGGGTCCGTGTCGGCCGCCTGGGCGGCCGCCGACTTGTTGGCGCAAGCGGAGCATGACGAGATGGCCTCCTCCCTCCTGGTGACGACCTCGAACGAGTACGCCCGGGAGGTCGCGCGGGAAGTGGAGATCCAGCTGGAACTCTTGAGCCGCCGAGACATCGCGCGCGATTCGCTCGTGAGCCGTGGCGCCGTGATATTGGCGCGGAACAGGCGTCAGGCCGTTGAAATCGCCAATCGTTTCGCCCCTGAGCATCTCGAGGTGCTTTGCCGCGAACCCCGCTCCTGGCTCCCGGAAGTGAGGCACGCGGGCGCCGTTTTCCTGGGACCCTACACGGCCGAGGCTTTCGGGGATTACACGGCGGGCCCCAACCACGTTCTCCCGACGTCCGGCACGGCCCGGTATTCCTCGGGATTGTCGGTGTACGATTTTCTCAAACGCACCAACGTGCTCGAGGTGAAGCGGCAAGGTATTCGGGCCCTGGGTCCGGACACGGTGGCCTTGGCGGAATCCGAGGGACTCACGGGCCACGCCCAGAGCGTCCTGTTCCGGTTGCGGGGTGTGGATCGGAAGTGAACGACGGCCGGTCTTCGCCCGAGGTGACGTGAGCGCCAACCGTTCCGACGAGGGAACCCGATGGGGGACGGCGCGTTCTTGGGGGCGATTCCCGCGTCCTTTGAGACCGTTGCATCCGCGGATTCGCGCGATCGGCGTTGATCTGCCCCGATCGGCGGCAAAAAGTTTAAGAGGGGATCATTCGTGGCGAAGCCATCCGGCCGTTTGAAATCCTGGTTCCGCCCCGAAGTCCTCGCCTTGAAAGGCTATACCCCCGGGGAACAGCCCCGAAGGCTTGGCGGGGTCGTCAAGCTCAACACGAACGAGAACCCTTATCCGCCCTCCCGGGCCGTTTCCAAAGCGCTTCGGGACTTCCCATCGTCCCTTCTGAGGCTTTATCCGGATCCCTCGGCTCGTCCATTGCGCCGTCGGTTGTCGTCCCTCTACCGTTGGCCCGAGGAAGGCGTGCTTGCCTCCAACGGTTCCGACGAGATCCTCGCGATGGTCTTCCGCGCCTCGGTGGGGAAGGGCGACCTGGTCCAGTGCCCGGATCTCACCTACAGCCTTTATCGCGTCCTGTGCGCCGAAAGAGGCGGTCGGTTCAAGACCGTCCCCCTGCGCGGCGATTATTCCCTCGATTTCTCCCGCCTGGACCGAAAAGCGCGCCTGACGCTTTTCGGATATCCCAACCCGCCCGTCGGCAATCTTTTCCCCGCGGGGGAGGTGGAGGCCTTCTGTCGCGCGGCCACCGGGCTCGTCCTGATTGACGAGGCGTACGCGGATTTCGCGGGCTCGAGTTGCCTGGAGATGGCCAGGAAACACCCGAACGTGGTGATCCTCCGAACGGTGTCCAAATCCCTGTCCCTGGCGGGGCTCCGCCTGGGTTACGCCTTCGCCCATCCCGACGTGGCGTTCCAGATGGACAAGGTGCGGGATTCCTACAATTTGGACCGCGTGGCCCAGGCGCTCGGCGAGGCGGCTTTCTCCCCCGAGGGGCTGCGGGAAGCCCGGGCCCATATCCGGAGGGTGGTCGCCGAGCGCGAGCGATTGACCGCGCGGCTGAGAGCCCTGGGTTTCGCCGTGGAGGACAGTCGCGCTAATTTCCTTTGGGCGCAACGCCGGAAGCAGCCCTCCGCCCTCGGTCTTTACCGGGCGCTCAAGGCCCGGGGTGTTCTGGTAAGATATTTCCCCCTTCCGCGGCTGGAGAACGGCTTGCGGATCACCGTGGGGAGTCGGGCGCAGAACGACCGGCTTCTCGAGGAATTGAAACGGCTCACCTGAAAAGGTCGGCCTGGGAGGGACCCATGGCCCATCGGATCGCCAAAGTCAAACGCAAGACCCGGGAAACCGAGATCGAGTTGACCCTCGACCTCGACGGCACCGGCACGTTCAAAGTCAAAACCCCCGTGCCGTTCCTGACCCACATGTTGGAAAGTCTTTCCAAGCACAGCGGGTTC
>CAZSKE010000049.1:0-7510 GCA_964607325.1 uncultured bacterium
CCCACGCCCACCCCCACGAACATGAAACCCAACTGCGACACCGTCGAGAAGGCCAGGACCTTCTTGATGTCGTTCTGCGCCACCGCGATGGTGGCGGCCAACAGGGCCGTGAGCGCTCCCGTGACGGCCACCACCAGGGAAGCCGCGGGCGCCATGGAATACAGGAAGTGGAGACGGGCCACCAAGTACACCCCGGCCGTGACCATGGTGGCGGCGTGAATGAGCGCGGAAACAGGCGTGGGGCCGGCCATGGCGTCCGGAAGCCAGACGTACAGGGGGATCTGAGCCGACTTGCCCGCGGCGCCGGCGAAAAAAAGCAAGTCGGCCCACGTAGCGGCGCCCGCGGTCAGGAGATGCCGCTGGGACTGGATTTCCTGGAAGTTGAGGCTTCCCGTCACCGCCAGGAGGATGAAGGACCCCAGGAGAAACCCGACGTCCCCGATCCGGTTGGTGAGAAAAGCCTTCTTGCCGGCTTCGGCTTTCGCCTTGTCCTCGAACCAGAAACTGATCAGGAGGTAGGAACACAACCCGACTCCCTCCCATCCCACGAACAAGAATAAAAGGTTGTCGGCGAGGACCAGGACCAGCATGGAGGCCATAAAGAGGTTCATGGAGGCGAAGAACCTGCCATAACCCTTGTCGTGCTCCATGTAGCCGAGGGAATACAAATGGATGAGGAAACCCACGAAGGTGATGAAGAGCGCCATGACGAGGGACAACGCGTCCATCTGCAACCCGAAACGCGCGTGCAGATTTCCCGCCTCGATCCAGGTGGCGATATCCTGGGACAGAACGCTTCCCTCCGGCAATTCTTTGAGAACGTTCCAGGCCCGGTAAACGGTCAGAAAGGACGTCAACGTGGCGAGGAGCGCCACCGACGAGAACACGGCTCGAGGAGGGGCTTTGCCGCCGCGAGCGGCCCCAAGGGCCAGCAAACCGTTCAAGATCGCGCCCAATAGGGGCGCGCCGGGGATCAGCCACAAGGCCGCCCAGGGGAACGTTTGGATGTTACGGATGATTTCCAGGCTTTCCATGCAACCTCTTTGGAACCAGCCCTCGGCTTATTTCGATCACGAACCGCTATCCGCCAACCGCGAACCGCCGATTTTCAGCCTTTGAGTTCGTTGTAAGCGTCCAAGTCCACCGTTTCCCTCAGCCGAAACAGCGCGATCACCAGCGCCAGACCCACGCAGATCTCGGCGGCGGCCACCGCGATCACGATCAAAGCCACCAAGTGGCCGGTCTCGTCGCCCCGGAGGCGCGCGAAGGTCAGGAAAGCCAGATTGGCCGCGTTCAACGTCAACTCAAGACTCATTAACGCGGTGAACAGGTTGCGGCGCGCCAACAAACCGGCGGTGCCGATCGCGAACAACAACGCGGACAGGACCAGGTAGTGGACCGGAGTCACCGGAGCGAGGAGGTTTTCCATCTCACAACCTCCGTTTCGCGAGAACCAGGGCGCCCGCCAAGGCCGCCAAGAGCAAGAGCGAAAGCGCCTCGAAAGGAAGCAGGAAAGGCCCGAACAAAAGGGCCGCCACGTGGTGGATCCCGCCGAAACCCGCCTCTAGGTTCGGGCCGGGAATCCCCACCAGGGGTTTGAATCGCCACGCCAACGGCGCCCCGAGAACGGCCAGGCTCCCCAGGACGCTAAGTGCCACCCATCCCGCGCGCGCGCGAAGGGGCTTCAACTCGTCCTCGTGAAGGTTGAGAAGCATGATCACGAAAATCATCAGCACCATGACGCCGCCGGCGTACACCAGGATTTGAAGCACCGCCACCAGCGGGGCCGCCAAAAGCGCGTAAAGGGCGGCCAGGCAAATGAGCGCCGCAATGAGCGCCAAAGCGGACCCCAACGGGTTCCGGCGGGTGAGAACCCCCAAGCCGAGAACCAGAAGAAGCGACGCCAATGAATAGAAAACCACCGTTTCAACCATGACCGTTTTCCGCTCCCAGTTCCTTGACAACAGCCGCTGACCGTCGGCTTTCATCCGTAACGAACCGTCAACCGCTCACGACCGCTTTTCAAGGCCGCGCGTGCGGCCCGTGGGTCCAGGCGACTGGCCGGGGAGGATTATAGCCCTCCACGAAGTCCTTGTTGTCGTGGTCCAGCAGGAATTCCTTGGTGAACAGGAACTCTCCCCGGGCGTATCCCGTGATGGCCACATCCGGCACATCCATGCGGATCGCGTCCAACGGGCAGGCTTCCACGCAATAGCCGCAGAAAACGCAACGGAGGGCGTCCAGATCGAACCGAAGCGGGGTTTTTTCGATGGTGGGGTCCGGTGTTTCGACGGCCTGGATGTGGATGCAATTCGCGGGGCAATTCGTGGCGCAAAGCATGCAGGCGGTGCATCGAGGTAAACCGTCTTCCCTTTTCATGAGCCGATGGCGGCCCCTTGTGGCGGGGGGCAGGGGTTTTTTTTGCTCCGGGTAATACACCACCGGCATGTTCCAGGGCCGCGTGAGGTTGCGGAGGACGTGCTTCAACGTGGTGAGAAGCCCCCTCAGGACCTCCACCAAGTAAAACCGCCTCAAGCCCTTCGCCTCGGGCCTCTCCACGACGATCGTCACTTGTCACTCCGTTCCATGTGAATGAGGAATTGAATCCTCATTCCGTATGACACGTTCCACATTCATCACGGCTCAACCGCTTTTGTTCAACGCCCCAACAACAACAGCGCCCCCGTCACGGCCACGTTGAGAAGGGCCAACGGCAACATCAACTTCCATCCCAGGCCCATCAACTGGTCGTAGCGGAATCTCGGCAGGGTCCAACGCACCCAAACGAACAACCAACACAGGAAGAGTGCCTTGGCCATCAAGCTCGCGAACTGCGCCAGGACGGATAACGGTCCCGGGAGCCAAGTGGGAATGACGAGCGATGGAAGAGAGAGCGCCAACCCCAAACCGGCCAAAGCGGCCGCGTAGGCCGCCAGGGAGTACAGGAAAAGCTCCCACCGGTGGACGCCCGTCTCGAAGGAGGCTCGTTTCTTCCCCAAGATCAGGAGCAGGGTGCCCAACGCCGCGCCGCCCGCCATCATCAGGCCGGACAGAACCCACAGAATGCCCTTGGGATTCTCGCGTAATACCTCGGCGGGAGCGAAAGGAACCTGGTATCCCCCGAGGAATAACGTGGCGATCACCAGGGCGGCGACGGCCATGTTGGAGTATTCCGCCATGAAAAAGAGCGCGAATTTCATGCTCGAATACTCCAGGTGGTAACCCGCGACCAGTTCGCTGTCGCCTTCCGGCAGGTCGAAAGGATTGCGGTTGGTCTCGGCGAAGGATCCCACCAGGAAAAGAATGAAGCCCACGGGTTGGAGGAACAGACCCCAATTCGGCAACGGCAGGTGATAGCCGAAAAGATCCAGCGGGCGTCCCTGGGCTTCCACGATCGTCAGGAGGTTCGCCTCCCCGAACACCATGAGGACGCCCATGACCGCCAATCCCACCGACAACTCATAGGAGATCATCTGCGCGCTCGAGCGCAAGGACCCCATCAAGGCGTATTTGCTGTTGGACGACCAGCCGCCGAGGATGATCGCGAAGACACCGACGCTGGAGACCGCCAGGATGAACAACAATCCGAGGTCCCAATCCGCCACTTGGAAGCGCGCCACATGACCGCCCCAAGGAAGCGGCGTCGCGAAAGGCACCACGGCGAGCGGAAGGAGGGCCACCATCATCGACAAGAACGGGCCCAGCAAGAAGTAAAGACGTTGCGTCCGGGCCGGCAAAATGTCTTCCTTCATCAACAGTTTCACCACGTCCGTGATGTTATGAAGAAACCCGAACAAGCGGAATCCCAGGATCTCGGCGCGATTCGGCCCGACCCGGTCCTGGATCACGGCGCTTCCCTTGCGTTCAAGCCAAATGAAGATCGGCACCATCGTGAGGGGCACGCTCCAAGCCACCACGGCCATGACGGCGATGTTGATCAAGGTGAACCATTCGGAGGGGAGGGTCACGCCGAACCTCCCGACGGAACGACGTTCGGGTCGACCCGGATATTCTGGAAAGGCGCGGGCCCCCGGGTTTCCAAGGCCAACGCGATTCCCAGGGCCGGAATCGTCGCGTGGGTCCAGCCCGAAAGAACGCCCTCCTCGCGGGCCATGGCCTGGAAGATCGAGGAAACGTCGGCGAAATCAAAACCGCCCACGCCCAACCGGCCAGCCAGGATCGAGAGGAGCCTGGAACTTTCCATGACCTCGGGGCTCGCCGGATCCAAGGCCCGGTGGAATCTTTGAAGCAGGGAACCGGCGTTCACGAAAGTCCCGTCCTTCTCGGCGTGGGTCGTCACGGGGAAAACGGCGGAAGCCGTCTCGACCCCGGCCGTCCGGTGGGTCGCCAAGAGGATGACGCGGGGCACCTGGGCCAAGGCTTTCTGGTATTTCTCGCCCGCGAGCTCCACCAAATCGTTCTCCATCAGGATCAAGGCTTTCAATCGCCCCGATTCCATCCCTTTCAAGAGGGGCGTGGGATCCAGGGGGATTCCCAGCAGACGGAGGCCGTTGGCGTTCGGGAATTTTTCGGGCAAGCGAAGGATGTCGTCGCCTATCCCCAAGCCGCCCAGGGTGGAGGCCGCCAAATCCCGGGGATCGAACCGCTCCCTAAAAAGCTTGCGCAGTACCCAGTTGTCCTCCAAGGCCGCCCAGGGGGAGGCCAGGGCTCCCACTTGCCCGCTTTTCAGGTCCCGCAACCACTCCACGACTTTGTCCAGCCCCTCGGAAACGGCAACCTCGCGCCCCTGGACACGAGCCGAGCTCAAGCGTTCCGTGTGATGCCGTTTGAAGGACAACCGCCCCTCGTCGCAGATCCAGGATCGGTTCAACCCCGGGTTCTCGCGCGGCATATAGCGCCAAACACGGTTGAAATTGTGTTCCATCGTGATACTGCATCCCCGCGCGCAGACGTCGCACACGCTGGGGGTTTTCTTCAGAAGCCACACGCGTTGCTGAAAGCGGAACTCCTTGAGCGTCAAAGCGCCCACCGGACACACATCGGTGGTACATCCCGAATAGGGGTTGTTGAGCCGTCGGCCCGGGAAAGTGGTGAGGACCGATTCATGACCCCGGTTGATGATGCAAAGTTCGGAGGTCTTGGGCACCTCGTCCAAAAATCGAACGCAACGGGTGCATAAAACGCATCGTTCCTGGTCCAGAACGATGTGCTCGCCCAAATCCACGGCTTTGCCGCCCTTGAAATCGCGAGGCACGCCGCGCCGGGGCTCATAACGGCCGTATTCGAGGTAATGGTCCTGAAGCTTGCACTCCCCGGCCTTGTCGCACACCGGACAATCCAAGGGGTGGTCCAACAGGAGAAACTCCAGGGCCGACTTCTGGGCTTGGGCGGCCGTGGGGGAGGCGCTGTGGATCACCATGCCCTCGGACACCAGGGTGTTGCACGCGATGGCGAGCTGGCGGCCCCGGGGGCCCTCGATTTCCACCATGCAGGTGCGGCAATTCCCGGCCACCGGCAGGTAGCGGTGATAGCAGAAATGCTCGAGCTTCACGCCGTTGGCCGCGCAGGCTTCCAGGACGTTCGTGCCCGCGGGCACTTCGTAGGTTTTTCCGTCAATCGTGATTTTCGGCAAACAACGCTCCTCGCTTTCGCCACTTCACCGGCGCTTTCGGCGCGATGGACACGCTCCCTCGTGGGTGGACCTCACAAACCGGAAACCCTCACCGACCGCCGCCTTACACGACCTTCTCCGGAACAGACACCGACGACGGACGGCAGTACTTCTCGAAATCACCCCGAAACTTCTTCAAAAAACTCCTGACCGGCATGGCGCAGGCCGCCGCGAGCGCGCAAATGGTTCGCCCTTCCATGTTGTCGGCCACTTCCAGCATGAGGTCCAAATCCCGTCCCGTGGCCTCGCCGGACAGGACCTTTTGGAGAAGCCGGTTCTCCCAGGCCGTGCCTTCCCGGCAGGGCGTGCACTGCCCGCAGGATTCATGGGAATAAAACCGGGTCAGGTTCTTCAACGCGAGCGCCATATCCGTGTGTTCGTTCAGGACGATTACCCCGCCGGTCCCCAGGAAAGACCCGCGCGCCCTCATGCTTTCGTATGTCAGCGTCAGGTCCGCGCACTCCTCCGCGGTCAAGACGGGCGTGGAAGAGCCTCCGGGAATGACCGCCTTGAGACGCCCATCCCTCACGCCGCCCCCGTATCGCTCGATGAAATCCAGCAGGGGAAGCCCGAACGGCAATTCCCAATACCCCCGCTGATTCACATGCCCCGAGAGGCCAAAGATCAGTGTCCCGGCGGACTCCCGGGTGCCGATGGCCGCGTAGGCGTTTCCACCGTTTTCCAGGATCCAAGGGATCGAGGCCAAGGTCTTCACGTTGTTGATGAGCGTGGGACAACCGAACAAACCTTGGAGGGCCGGAAAGGGCGGCTTGATGCGCGGTTGGCCCTTCTTCCCCTCCAGGGATTCCAAAAGTCCCGTCTCCTCGCCGCAGATATAAGCGCCGGCGCCCCGGTGCGTGTGGATCTGCAGGTCGAAACCCGACTTCAGGATGTCACGGCCCAGATATCCGCCGGAACGCGCCTCCTCGATCGCCGAGTCGAGGATGCGGAGAGGCTTGACGAATTCCCCCCGCACATAGATGTAAGCTTGATGCGCGCCGATGGCGTAAGCGGCCGCGATCATCCCCTCGAGCAAAAGATGGGGGTCTTTCTCCAGGATCAAGCGATCCGTAAAGGTGCCCGGCTCCCCTTCGTCGGCGTTCACCACCAGGTAGACGGGCCGCGTGGGTTTTTTCGGGATGAAGGACCATTTCTGCCCGGTGGGAAAGCCGGCCCCCCCGCGTCCCTTCAAGCCGGACGCCTTCACCTCTTCGGTCACCGCCTCGGGCGTCATGGAAAAAAGCTTCCGCAAGGACCCGTAGCCGCCCGTCTCCAGAAAACCCTTGAGGGTGTTTCCGAGGGGAACGTTGAATCGTTTCGTGAGTTGCGGTTCCACTTCTTGGCGTCTCCCCGTCAGAAATCATCACGTGCCGCGCGACTCATACCGAATTACAACTTTTTCAGCCGTTCAAGGATGTCCTCGGTCTTCTCGGGCGTCAGGTTCTCGTAAAGGTCGTCGTTCACCATCAAACAAGGCGCCGTGTGGCAACTTCCCAGGCACTCCACTTCCTCAAAGCTGAACTTCCCGTCAGGAGTCATCTGTCCTGGTTTCAGCCCGAGTTTTCGCTCGATCACGGCGCGAAGCCCCTCGGATCCGGCCAACGCGCAGGACAGGGTCCGGCAAACCTGCAAATGGTTCTTTCCACAAGGTTTCTTGCGGTACATCGTGTAGAACTCGGCCACTTCGAGGGCCTGCGCGGGGGAACAACCCGTCAGGCCGGCGCAAAACTCGATGGCGTCGGGCGATAAATACCCGAATTCCTTCTGGGCCATCCACAAGGCGGGCAAAAGCGCGGCCCGGCGCTCGGGATAGCGCTTCGCGACTCTCTCGAAATCCTCGAGAGTTTGTTTGGAGAACTTCAACCCCACTTCGTCCTT
>CAZSKE010000049.1:7520-8275 GCA_964607325.1 uncultured bacterium
ATCACGTCCCTACGATTCGCCCGGACCTGTCTTTCAAAATGAGGTATGAACGGGCTTTTCCCCCATCCCGGATTCCTCATTTCCTTCCCTATCGGTCCAATTCCCCCGCGATGATGTTGATGGACCCCAGGTTGGCGACCGCGTCGGCCACCAGGTGTCCCTCGATCATTTGCGCGTACGCCGCGTAGTTCATGAAACAAGGGGGCCTGCATTTGACCCGGTAGGGGTACTTGCCGCCGTCGGAGATGATCGTGAACCCCAGTTCGCCGTTGGCGGCCTCGGTGGCGTCGTACACCTCGCCGGGTTCGGGGCGAATCCCGTGCATGATCAGCTTGAAGTGGTTCATGAGCCCCTCGATGTGCCCGTACGTGGCGGTCTTGGGAGGAAGGGCGACCCGCTTATCGTCGCTCATGACGGGGCCGCGCGGCATTTTCGCCAGCGCCTGCTCGATGATCTTGGACGACTCTCGGACCTCGGAAAACCGCACGAAAATCCTGTCGTAAATGTCGCCCACGGAACCCACCACCACGTTGAACTTGAAATCCTCGTAATGATCGTACGGCTCATCCCTGCGCAGATCGTGATCCACGCCCGAGGCTCGCAGGGTGGGCCCGGTCCACCCGAAGGAAAGGGCGGTTTCCGGGGAAACCACGCAGACGTTACGCGTTCGATCCAGGAGGATGCGGTTTTTGGCGGTCAAGGTCTCCAGGTCGTCCAGGCCCCGAAGCACTTCCCGCAGGACCGCGCGCACCTCG
>CAZSKE010000049.1:8285-9796 GCA_964607325.1 uncultured bacterium
GTCGCCGAAACCCGGGGAGAGATCGCGAGCCAATCCCCCGATGCGCATGTAGCTCGACGTCAACCGGGCGCCGCACAATTTCTCGAGAATGTCATAAACCTTTTCGCGCGGGTTGAACCCGTACCAAAAACTGGTCAGGGCCCCTATATCGACGAGGTTGGCCCCCACGCACACCAGATGGTCGATGATACGGTTCAACTCGCTGGTGATCACCCGCACATACACCGCCCGTTCGGGCACGGTCAACCCCAGCATCTTTTCCACCGCCCGACAGAACCCCGTGTTGTTCATCATGGCGGATATGTAGTTCAACCGATCCGTGTAGGGGACGCATTGCTGGTAGGTGTGGACCTCGCAATCCTTCTCAAACCCGCGGTGCAGGTAGCCCATCTCGGTCACGGCCGCCACGATGGTTTCCCCGTCCAGGGCCAAAAGCGCGCGCAAGGTCCCGTGCGTGACGGGGTGGCTGGGACCCAGGTTGAGGAAAAACAGGTCTTTCCGGTCTCGCGCTTTATGAAAGTTCAAGCCTTCCGAACTGTTGGCGACTTCCGTTGGCGGTCCTTCGGCGGCGCCCGTCGGCAGAAGCGTGCGGGGATGGAGGAGTGTCATGCCCATCCCTTTTCGCGCAAGCGGACGTCCATCTCGTCCATGAGACTCTCGTTGGCGGAAAGCCACTGGCGCTTCTTGAGCGGGTAATCCTTGCGCAAGGGGTGTCCCACGAACTCGTGGTGATTGAGAAGTCTTTTCAGATGAGGGTGCCCGGTGAACCTTAAGCCCATCTGGTCATAAGCCTCTCGTTCCAGGAAATGGGCGTTGCGGTAAAGCCCGGTCAGGGTCCCGACTTCGGGACTCTCCTCGGGAAGCAGGCACTTGACGCTGAGGCGGTGTTTTCGAGTCAGGGACTTGAGATGCGCGATCAGCCCGAACCGGTCCTCGACGTGGCCGGGATAAGCCGAATAATCCACCGCGACCAGGTCCACGAGCATTTCCATCGCCGTGGAGGGGTCCTCTTTCAGGAAGCGGACGGCCTCCACCCAACGCTCGCGCTCGAGCCGGACCTCCCGAACGCCGAAACGGTCGATGGAGCCGCGCACGGCGCCCGGAAGGGCCGCTTGCAGGTTTTTCAGCAATGTCGCGCTATCCGCCACCGGAAACCTTCCCCGCGAAATCAGCGAGTCGTTGGGAGTTCAGCGTTGGTAACGATGGGCCCCATCGGTCATGGGCGGCCATTGGATCAACGCCGAACGTCCAACGCCTCACGCCTAACTTTCATCAGTAATCGAACGTCTTCTCCACCGGTTTGAATTCGGGTTTTTCGGGAGCCACCTTCGGATCCGTGATTTTTTTCTGGAGTTTCATCACGGCCTCCAGAAGGGCTTCCGGCCTCGGCGGGCATCCGGTGATGTACACATCCACCGGTATCACTTGGTCAATACCTTGCACCGTGCAGTAGTTGTCGTAGAACCCGCCCGAGGAGGCGCAAACCCCCATGGAGATGACCCATTTCGGCT
>CAZSKE010000050.1:0-9671 GCA_964607325.1 uncultured bacterium
AGTCGCAACCGCCGTTGTCGCAAGTCCCCTAATAAGTCGCGGACCTCCGTAGTTGTCAAATGACCATCGTCTGCCTGCCGCATTGATGTCCATCCACCAAATGGGTTTGTCGTTGTCGTCGCGCATGATCTCGATTACGCGGTCGAGTTCGTCAACGTGAGCCGGGTCCTCGTCGGCGCTGAGTGGAGTGCCCGGTGTCGTGCCGAGTTTAGATATCGGCTTGGCGCAAACCAGGATGTCGCCGACAAAATACGGCGGTTCTATTTTCTCTACTGCTGAACCGCCTATTGTATAATCTGCTGTGCGGCTTCTGCTGACTCCGTCATCGCCCGCAGCTTCGTAGGTGTATTCGACATCCTCCTCGGGCAAAGACACAGTGCGGCCATCCCAGGGCGTCTTGCGGAGCAAGTAAGGCTTGGCAACCGACACCTCTTCGATGAATCGCTTCGACTCCGGGTCGTACCCGCGGCATAAAAGGTAATCGTCAAACTCGTCGGTGATCTGAAAAAGAGCAAGTCGTGTGAGGTCGAGCTTCCCCCCGAGGTCCGCGTATTGGCCGGTGATCGGATTGTACGGTGGAGGGTTGCGAAAGTTCGGGGCGGCTGGTCGTCTTTTTCGGAGCATGAAAAACTTCTCCTTTCAAGAACTAAGCCACTGTGTACCCCCCGCGTCTCCCAGTGACGTTGCCAACTGGGCGATACGGTCGATATCGGGGTAAGAATCTGTCCGGCGCTCCTCGAAGCCGAACAAACCAACCAGAATATCGTTGCGGGCCGTGACGATCCAGCGCATCAATTCGATCTCCTGGGAGTGAACGTCGGCCATCCCTTTCAACTTGATGTTGTCGGCATCCATGCTCGTGCGAATGTGGTTCAATCTCGACTCGGCCTGGAATTGGGCGTTTCGCATCGACATCTCGTTGTAGTTGTGCCGACCGGCGAGGACTTGGCCTACCGCTTCCTGAATCTGCGCCAACAGCTTGTCTCGCTGCGAAGCCTCGTTGCGGTACACGTCCTGGGCTAGTGAGTGTCTTCGCTCGATTCCGTCGATGATCCTCCCGAGAACGGATTGAATCACGGCAACCATGTTTCCCCGCTGTGCCGCTTCGTTCCGATCAATCTCGATGCCGGCGGCATGTTGACGATCCAGGCCGTCCATGATCTTGCTGATCTCTTCCATTAGCAGGGAGAATATCCGATCTTGCTGTGAGACCACGGCGCGGTAAACGTCCTGTTTCGCGGCGTGTTGTCGTTCGATCCCGTCCAGCTTCTTTACCGTAATGTCAATCGCTTCCGACTGAGTCTTGAAGGCGTTGTCAGTCAGCCACCGCTCCAAAGCGTCCCTGAATTGATAAATCCGATCCTTCTCCTCAATCGTCCGTGAAGTAATGTCGATCAACTTTCCAAAGAGACCGCTTTGCGAGTCAGCCCTGAATCGGTACAACTCCTGTTGCAGCGAGTAGGCGGACTGCCTTGCGGCCAACGTCCTGTTCCTCGCTTCCTGCAACAGACCATGCAACTGACTAATTGTTGTAGCCTTAAACCGCAACACGTCCTGATGGGTCGAATGCAAGCGATCCTTTCCTTCGAGTGTTTTTAACCTGACACCCGTCTTTTGGTCGTAAAGGCGATGGTCATTTTCCATCTTCTCACGACTGAGCCGGTCGTTAAGTTCAGTGATCTTCTGGCTCCGTTCCCTCTCGACCTGGACGGATTGAGTGCTAAAAAATGCCGCGGAGTAGATACCGCGAACTGTCAATTGCTGCCGGATGTCCGACAACAGGTTGTCGTACTGCTCATTGATCCGATCAAGTTCGGTGTCGCCCAGGTCATTCAAATACGCCTTTGAGGTCGTATCGTGCGCAGTAAAATCGGCAAGAAGCAGATCGAGAACGGCTTGGTAGCTGACTTCGTGCGTTCCGAAAACAGTTACCGTCTGATCCAGGATTGCGTTGATCTGTGCGGCCAGCGCATCGTAATCACCAATAATCTGTGCCAACGTGGTTGCAACGTCACCCGCAAAGGACACGTTGCCCGCGCCCGCCTGATCGAGGATCCCATTCAACGTCTTGGCATGGCCGTCATAGTCCGTGCCAAGCTGAGATAGAGTTTCCGTCTGACTGAAAACGTGGGAAGCAAGCTGGCCGGCAAGCGCCTCCTCCTCGGCGAGGATCGCTGCCAGGTGGGTCGTGTAACTGTCGGTCAACTCGCCCATCTGGCCCGCATACGAAGCCAAAAACGACGCAAGCGAGGAAGTCTCTTCGACAATCAGGGCATCCACACTTGCGCGATAGGCCGCATGTCCAGCGTCCATCGTCGCGGTCCGTGTCGCGTAATCGGACAGATACGTCCCGAGTGTAGCCGATCCCCTTGCCAAGATCGCTTCAAGACTCGTTCGATAGCTGGTCTTTTCAGAATCCAACTCACTCAACTTGACAACGTGGTCCGATTCAAAACCGGCAAAGTTATCTGACTCGGCAGTCAATAAAGAAGTCATCGAAACCAAGTGTTCCTGGTAATTCGATTCAACATCGCTCAGTTTGGCAAGGTAGGCGTCAAGTTGCGAGGATACCGCCGTGTAGCTCGCCTCGACGGCTGATTTCGATTCCTCGATTGCCAGCCACTCGGCGGTCAGCATGGAAACCAACTCACTGAGAAACGATGCCGCATAGGAATTGTTGTTGTCGGTCATCGCACCCATGTGGGTGACTGAGTTCGCAAGCATCTCCTCCCAACTGTACACGATTGCATCGTATCGACGGGAGTTCTTGTCCCTCCCTTCGTTGAATGCAATCGTGTATGTGTTCATCAACCCTTGGAGAATTTCCCAATTCTTCATCGCCGACTTGCGCATCGTGTAGTACGGAGTCGGCGGGGTGGTCGTTTTGTCGTAATACATCGACACAATCTGCCACCCTTGCGCAAGCATCCACGCAACCGACGTTTCGGGAATATCAACAATCGTCGATGATTCCCACCACGAGGCCGTGTATGGCGAAGTCGCAAGTAACGGAGACAGGTCAGGCGTTGCCGGGTCGAGCGCGCCTATGTTTGTAGCCGACATGACATCAACTCCAAGTGGTGAGTTTCAAAACAAATCACGCAGTCAACAGCCAACCCACTTTAAGGGTCGCGTCTGTCGCGGAACCATTCGACGCCACGATCTCGCCAATCGGATCGGAAGCGGTAAACGGAGAAGCCTGAGTGTTCTTCCACTCATACAAGTCGTCGGCAACCTGAGTCAACTCAAGTTCGCTTCCGTGCGAAGCGTCTCGGAAGCTGACGTGACAGGCTTGGTCGCAAATCACCGACAAGAGAACCAAAACGCTGGTAATGGTGAAGTCAACGTCAAAAGTCTGCGGAGTGCAAACGATCACGTCGGCCGTGGCGCTTGCCGGAAAATCGTCTCCTGCACCACCATCGAGCGTTAGGGCATTTGTGGAGACCGTTCCGTCAACTCCATAGCGGCAGTTTGCGCCGTCGTTCCACATTACATCCATCTTGCCACTGCTGTAGCCGTGGCCGGCCGGGAGATTGCAGGCGGCAGTGTCGGCGTCCGTCTTGACCCATGCTGTAACCAGCTTGCCGGCCGTCAAGGTATCTTCCAGACCGGAGCTTGAGTTTCCAGTCAGCGATTGGGAAAACGTGAAATTGATACCACCCAGGTAGTAGCTGCGATTCAAATTGATCGTAGGCATTCAAACATTCCTTTCGTAAAAATAAATTACCTCCAACGTCCGGAGGCTGTGATTTCAAGTATTACCCCTTCGTAGGCCCAATCTGATTCAGAAGACAGCCAAACAACAATCCAGGGGGATCGAGTCCGTGGATAGGCTGAATGAGACTTTCCGGCCGACCAGGTCCCCTCCGCAACAACGTGAGTCGTAACGCCGTTCTCGATATCGTACTTGGCGTTTTCAATAGCGTCTTCCGCCGTGTCGCCCGCAACAACAGACCAGGTCACGTCGCCGCTGTCCTCGCTCGTCGCGCCGTGGATCCTCGTCAAACGACCAAAGCTGTCGCCCTGGTTCAGCCGAAATGGACCAAGCAACAAGTGACTCGTCGCCTTGTCGCTTTCGTCCATCGGCCAAAAGCCGCCATGCACCAAGTCAAAAAACCATGCTTCCGTGGACGTAAAGATATAAACACCCTGATCGGGGTGCTCGTATCCAAGTGTCGCGGAAGATTGGTTCAACAACTCCTCGGGGATTTTTTCCTGAGAGAGGTTCTTTAGACCGCTCCCGTCGCACCCCACCATGTAAACGCCATCCTTGGCAAGGAAGACAACGGAGTCATCGACCTTGCACCAGGCATTCGCACTCACGATCCCAGCGTTCCTCGATACGTTGCGCATCGTGCCGTCCGCAGCGAGGTTGCCATTAACGACCCAAAGGTCATCGGCAGTCGAGGCGAGCAAATACGAGTCCCTATGAGGTATCAGGGCGGTAGCGTCTCCGCCAATCTCGCCAGCTTCGGACAATTGGAAGATGTAGGCGCGCGACTTGTCGCCCGCATTGGTTCCAAAATCCCAAAGGCTGTAATTTCCCTGTCTTGACAGTTTGACAACATTTGGGTTTGTCGAGTCGATATCAACGAGCCGATCTTGATAAAGAATCTGGCTCGGTGCCGGGAAGTCGCCAACCGAAGGTCGGTCGGTCGGCATCGAACCGCCGCGGAGTCGCTTTGCAAGAATATCCTCCGGTCGAACATTAACGGCCCACGGAGTCGGATATGGTGATCCAGCCTGATCGGCGGAATCACGAAATCCCGGCCGTCGAACAACGCCGGCGGCCGGGAATCGAATTTCAAGCTGCTTGGCTCTCGATGTCATTTTTATCAGGACGGCAAACCCCACAGTTCGATCAAGAACTTACCGGCCGTATAGGTTCCAGCCGCAGCCTCGCCAGACAGCAGATATAGGTAGTAGTTGGCGGTTACTGGAGCAGAGAATGCGGTCGCTGCTCCCGGAGCGCTCAACGCCCACGCACCGCCCTTAGTGATGAGCGAAGCAGCATTGGCCAGACCGGAACCGTCCGCATCGTATGCACCCGTGCCAACGGATGCCATGTAGAGGTCAATGTCGTCTGCTCCACCAATCGGAACCTCCAAACACGTCATCTGACCGCACACGATTGCACCGTTGATCGCTGTCGTGATCTGTCCGAAGTGGCACGCGCCGGTATCGCCGATGATGTCCTTGTCGGTTGCAACAGACTTTGCACCCGTCAAGTCGATCAAAATTTCGGTCTTAATCAGATTTCCAACACGTCGAACGGAACTGACGTATTGTTCAACGGTTGCGTCAATAACCGTCGATGGCGCCATTTTGTCCTGGGCGGAAACATCCAGGGCGTCATTGATTTCAGCACCAGTTGCGGTCAATGCCGTTGCGCCAAGCGTCAGCGTGGCAACGGTAAGCTGATCGACACTGAGGTCCTCGGACGCAGCGTTCGTCCCTTCCTGAGCGATAACACGCCAGGCGTATTCAGTACCGATTTTCACGGAGAAAAATACCACAAAATCGCCAGCATCGTCAAAAACGATGGTCGTGGCATTGTCCGCGTTGTAGCCGTAGGCCGTCCCGGAAGTCGGGTTAACGGTCAACGTAAGATCGCCGCCGTCCTCGTCGAGGACAATCGCAGCAAATATCCCTGCCTTAGTCGGCTGGGCGAGAATTCGTGTCTCGGACGTTGCTGTCACGACGGGGACGACGGCAAATTGCTGATTGACGTTGATTGTCTCGGCATCGCCAGGATCGGCAATCAGGTAGGGCGCACTGTACATCTGGTGCAAAACATTGAGGGGAGTCATGGGACATCCTTTCGTAAAAGGAGGAGGAACCGGCGGAAACAATCCGCCGTGGAAATGAGTTCTCCTCTATTGGTCAATGTAAAACGTAATTGTCCCAGAGAGCGCATTACCGCCCTGGGCAACAATAACTTTGATCCGTTCTTTGAACAGCCGGATATCCGTAAAGGCATCCGTTGCCGCTGCCCCGTCTGTGTTTTTGTTGACAAGCACCCTGGGATAAAACCAAACCGTTGAGGTTCCAGCGTTTGCCTTTGTCAGGATCGGAACGCCAGTCGTCTCGCCGGTAATCGCCAAATCGGCATTGGTGTCCAGCGTACCGGGTGCGTACTTGATCGCCCGAACAATTCCACTGATCTTCGAGCCGAGATAGGTAGTCAAATCTCCACTCCCATCGACCGTCAATGTGGCCGTGTATTCAAACAACATAAAGTTCTCCTTAGAGTTCGTCGCCTTCGTAAGTTAGCGTGCCCACGAGTCTCGGGCCAAGGCATTCAGTTCGCATGCTCCCAAACCCGATCGTGTCTGGTGAAGACGCCTCCTTGTCAATTTGAATCGCTGCGGCAAGGAGTTTCTGATATTGTGCAAAGTGAACGCCGGGAGCGTCTTCGAGATTCTTTTCTGCCGCTGCCAAGCAGGCTTCGATAATGACGGACGCCAACACTTCGCCACCCAACGGATACGGATGGTCATTGTCGATCATGGTCGTGCGCAGTCGCATGATCGCTGTCAGAACATATGCGGCGTCCGGTGTCGGGTAAAGCTCGATCCCTCTCTTCGATCCTACCGAAGAGTCAAATGCCAGTGAGACAACCGCATACTTTGTCGGTCGATCCGAGTATTCATTATTTGACCGAAGGCGGCGGATCTCTGATTCCTGTACTCTTTCGAGCGGCGGGTAGTAGTCGGACAGGTCCGCAGCAAACGTCAGCGATCCATCAATCGCATCGTATGCGGACGGAAGATCGTAGGTGTAGTCTCCCGAAGTGGTCGTGATCGTGTAACGTGGTCGCAAAAAGCTCCACTCGTGCGCCAAGTAAACGTCATGGAGTCCATCCTTGATCGCGTCGTCAATGTCGTCAGTTTCATCGGCGGTCCAGCCGGTTCGCTTGCCGAAAAAAGCCCTCCCAATCCGTTCCTTCAACTGCGAATAACTGACGGTCATCGCGGTATCGACTGCCGCTGGTGATCCGACAAGATCAACCTCGAACCGAGATGTCTGTCCGTCGTAAACGACTTCAATTTGAGCCGTGTAGGTGAGACCGGCTTCCGGTTCGTCAAATGTATATTCGTAAACCCCTGTCGAAACCTTCGTCATCGAGGTGTCGTCAGCAACGACAACCGCATCGGTATCGTTACGTTTAACACCATACGTTTCCGTGGCGTCCGACAGCTTCATCGAAGTTACGTCAGTCAAGACGCCTTCGACTTCCCAGGTTTTTTGCAAAACAATTGACATGGTTAATCTCGTACTACAACATTGGTTTGCTTAGTGGTAATACTCGGTCCAGCGCCAACCACATTCCCAATCGCCGCCTCGGTGAACGCTCCGTCCGCGATCATGGTGGCAAGCGGGTCTGTGTTGGTTTTTGCGGCTTCGGCTGCTTCTTTCACTTCGTTGATGCCTTCCGCAAGCAGTTCAACGAAACCACTCATAAGCACAAGATCAGATGCCAGTGCGCGAGTCGATACTTTGGCATCAAGATTAGCAAGCCGAGCGTCACCAATTGATGTCAGACCGGCTCCGGCCGTGCCTACCTGAGTTTGCACGGCTTCGGCAGCAGTCCTCGTCGCGGCCAAAACATCATCGCCGAGAATGACATCGTACTGCTTGTCAGGGCTTGCCCCGATCTGCTCATAGATCAATACGGTTGCATTCGCCGTGCTGCCATCCGGCACGGTTGCCGAGTAGATGCCTGATCCGATACTGTCAGAATCATCGGATTCAGTCATCGGATATATCAGGTAATCGCTTGTCCACTGGGCTGTTGTAATCGCTGTCCACGCCACCCAAGCAGAAGTGTCCTGGTTGTAGGCGGACAACACTCCGCCAATTACGTCAGTGAGAACGGCGTAGAGCGTCCGGTCGCGTTCATAGAGTGCTGTTACCATATTAGAACCAGTATATGGGTGTGGGATTTATGTTTGGTGATACTTCCACCTCGCAGTCAACCGTCATATTGCGGGTAGTAACGGTCATCGACGAGTCTGGCCAAACGCCTAGGCGGACATCGTACCAGCCTGCCGGCATGTTGTACAGTATTCGCGGATTTAGTGAAATATCTTGATAAATGTTGGCTGTTGGAAATACTCGCCGAGTGTTGTATGCGTAGAACGAGTCCGCACCGGGAATCGCTCCGGCCAGACTGGTAAGGTAAAGCGATGCCTGCATTATCACGTTGTTGGCGTCACCCTTGGCCGAACCATTGCCACGCAGCCGAACCGTGGAGTTGTACGGAAGCCACAAATAAGAATCGCCAATTAGCGGGCTATAATTGGTGTCGCCCACGATGTACAACATCGGGTCCCACCGTTTGCCAAAACCTTGGCAACCTCCTGAATGAACCGAACTTGTTCCCGGCGAAGTTGCGGCCGGGTCGTGCGGAACTTCTCCGCCAGCCAAGAAGCCAACCGTATAGCGCCAATAGTAGGAACTGAGTGGCCGGTTGGACGCCACGTACTGACCAATCAGATTGCACATGAGCGCGACCGTGCTGCGGATACAAACGGCATCGGCTAGATTGCCAAGCGAGCCTTGGCCCCAGTCGTTTTGAATATCAAGTCCCAAGGAATGAACTTTTTGCAACGCTCCATATTGCTGCGAAATTCCGCCAGATACCACGCCCTGATTGATAGTCCCGTAATAGACTGCTGACGCCGATGCGTCAATCGCGGCAATCATCTGATTGGCTGCTGCTACCGCCTGAGTTGTTAGTTGCCTATCTTGCATCAAAAAGTATCCGGGCCGCACAACGGACAGCTTTTTACTTGATCCGCTCATGTGATGCAAGTCAATCAACAAAAGCGGAGTCGGTATGGAGGTAATACCTATCTGTGCTTGTAGAAGTTGCGTTTCGGCTTCCGACGCGGCCGACGCCCCGCCATAATAGCCAGTGGCCCAAGCGTTAGCAACAACAGGAGACGTTATCAGCGTTGGTCCGGCCGCGGAATTATATTTTACGAATGTCCCGGTAATGGTTGTGGAATTTTCAAATGTCCCTGCGGTCGGCAGAATTCGCAGATTGGCAAGGCTCGAACCCGGCTGATGCGAGCATGATACATAGCCTGTCGCCGGGTCGGTTCCAGCCTGAGTCACAGTCTCAAAGGTCGATAATTTATACGTTGCCCCATTGGGTTCGGTGTAGGTTCCACTCGTGATTTTGATACTCGAATCGCCGCCCCACATTGCATTAAAATTGCGGTTGATGTCAGTGGCAAGCGTGCTATTTCCATTAGGGCGTGTGTTTTTCACAAACCCGTAGGGGTTTGCCACCGGAATAATGCGCAGGTCCACACATTGCCGCATCCACGCAAAAAACGGCTTGTCGGATTTTTGGCATAACTCGGCCAGTCGATAGAGTGTCGCTACCGACTCGCGTTCGTTTCCGTGAACACAACCAATCAACAAAACGGGAATGCCATACGGATTTCCGAACCGATACCGATAGACTGAATAAGCACCATCCTCGCTTGCTCCAAGCGTTGTCTTGGTTCCGCCGAGTGCATCGAACTTTGCGATCCACGCCGCCAGCGTTGATACGCTCACGTCCTGGTCCGAACTCAGCGGAATGTGTTCGGGCCGGAGCGAGAATGGATACAGTGTTCTATTCGGATCGTTATATCTCATTTTATCAGTCGTGGGTA
>CAZSKE010000051.1:0-6935 GCA_964607325.1 uncultured bacterium
AAGCGATGATGGCGGACACACTGTGCTTGGTGTCGAGGATGAATTTCTTGGAGGATTTCTGGTAGGCTTCCGGATCGCCGAGGGCCCGGTACCATTCCGCGGTTTTACGGAACCCGTCCTCGAAGGACGTGTGGGCCTCCCATCCCAGCGTTTCTTTCGCCTTTCGGGGGTCGGCGTACCAATCCTCGAGGTCCCACGAGCGGTTTTGCATCGTGGCGAAAGTCGGGTCGCCCTTCAATCCGAAACATTTTCCCGCGACCCTCGCCGCCTCCTCGATGGTGGTTTTCCGGCCGCTTCCGATATTGAAGGAATCCCCGTAATGGGCCTCGGTGAGCCGTAGGGCGGTGTCCCAGAACGCCTCGCAGACGTCCTCGACATAGACGAAGTCCCGGGAGACCTTGGGGTCCACCAACGCGGGATAACGGCCTTTCGCTCCCTCGGCCACCAACATGGGAATGAGCCGGGAGGAGTCCTCCATCGGGCCGTACACCGAATAGAGCCGCAGGTTCGCGCAGGGAAACTCGTGCTTGCGTCCCAGGTAAGTCAAAAGGTTGGCCACGGCGGTCTTCGAGACCGCGTAATCGCTGTTGGGGAGAGGCAAGGCGTCCTCCGAGGGGCCGCCGCAGCGGTCCCCGTATTCGGAAGAGCTTCCCGCGTGCACGTAAGCGGCCAGGTCCAGTCGCCTCAACCGGTGGAGGATTTTCGCGGTCATGTTGAAATTCGTTTGATAGACGAGGTCGCTCTCCACCTCGAAGGAATAAGCGCCGTACGCCGTGCAGTTGAAGACCGTTCGGGGGCGCACGCGATCCAGGATGAAATCGATGTTGGTGTCGACCAGGAGATCGGACTGGATGAGCGACTGGGGAGGAAGTCCTTCCAGGCGCCAGGCGGGCGCGTGAAAGAAGGTGCCGAAGACGTCCTCGCGGCGCGCCAAGAGAAGCCGGAGCAGGTTGGCCCCGATGAACCCGCTGGCCCCCAGCACGAGGATGGGACCGTGCAGGCGCTTGATTTTCTCGTCGTGGTTCACGTTACGCTTCCAATTCCCCCAGAAGATGGGCGGCGTCCAGTCCGCTCTCGGCGCGATGGAAGGCTTGGGAGCCGTAACGGCCGGAGAGGTATCCTTTCGCCGAGAGATGGGTGAAACGGCGCGGCGCCAGCCCGCGCTCCAGCGACAACCGCGCGAGGGATTCGCCGGCGCCCCCGTGGGCCACGTGTTCCTCGCCCACGATCAGCCGATCCGCGGCCCGCAAGTCCGCCCAGAACGCCTCGGGAGGCGGGGCGGCTTCGAGCGGCAGTTCGGTCAGGACCCACACTCGGGGTCGCCGGGCGGGGGGGAGTTTGAGGAGCGGCTCGATCCAGGATCCCGCGAGAGGGCCCACGGCCACCACCACCGGGCCCCGTCCATCAGCTTACGCCAGGGCGCGTACGCGGGCGCCGGGAATCCCCCCGGTTTTTCGTCGCGGCCGAGCCGGAGGTACGCTGGATGGGCGAAACCAAGGAGTTTTTGGATGACGGGCGACACGTCCTCGGCGAAGGCCGGGATGAAGGCGTGGAGGCCTTTCAGCGTGAGGAGGATTCCGTAATCCTCCAGAGCGTGGTGGGTGGCTCCCATGACGCCGTAGCCGTAGCCTCCGCCGTTGCCGACGAAGACGACGGGTAAGCCGTGGAGGCAAACATCGTTCCGGATCTGCTCCAGGGGCCGGGCGTAGAGGAAAGGCGCGATGCTGTAGACCCAGGGCCTCCAACCGCAACGGGCCAGGCCCGCGGCCACTGAAACCATGTTCTGCTCCGAGACGCCCGCGTTCACGAACCGATCTCCCAGCCGATCCCGAAGCGGTTCCAACGCGTTGAAACCCAGGTCGCCGGTCAAAAAGACGAAATCGGGGTTTTCGGCGCAAGGGACTAGGGCCGACGAAAGGGCGTTCCTCATGTCGCCTCCGCTTCACGGAGGGCCTGTTGGTACTGGCTCTCGCTCATGGGAAGGTAATGCCACTCCATCCGTCCCTCCATGAACGACACGCCCCGGCCTTTGACGGTGTTGAGGAGAACGGCCCGCAAACCGGGCGGGGAGAGGGCCGCCTGAAGCGCGGCCGGGTCGTGCCCGTCCGTCTCCACGACCTCGACCCCGAAAGACTCGAAGCGGGTCCGGAGCGAATCCAAGCCCGCCACCTCCCGCGTCGAGCCGAATCCTTGGAGGCGATTGACGTCCACCGCGAGCGTCAGGTTTCGAAGCTTCCGATGGGCGGCGAAGATCAACGCTTCCCAATTGGAGCCTTCCTGCCACTCGCCGTCGGAGGTCAGGCAGAAGACCCGTCCGGATTCCTTCCGAAGCGTCTTGCCCAGGGCCAACCCGGCGGACAAGGGGAATCCGTGCCCCAGACTTCCGGTCGCGAAGGGGATTTCGGGGATCCAGTTCGGGGCGGGATGGCCGCTGAGGAGGGTTCCGTCGCGATGGAAGGTCCGGAGATCCGCGTCCGTGAGTTTTCCCAGGGACCAGAGCGTCGCGTAAAGGGCGCCGGCAGCGTGGCCCTTGGAGAGGACGAACCGGTCCTCGGCGCCCAGGACGCGGTGATGGAGAACCATCAAGGCGTCCAGGCAGGAAAGATTCCCCCCGATGTGGCCCACGCCGCTTTCGAAATGCATTTGAAGCAGGCGTTTGCGGGTCTCTCGAAGGAGGTCGGTCAGGGGTTTCATGAGGCTCCGTCCGCGGCGCGGGAATGAAGGCCCGGATCGCGCGAATTGATCAGAAATGATAACCCGAAACTCGACTCGCGGGGAGCGATCTTCGGGCCCTTCCAGGCGACGGCCGGGATCATTTTGCCGGGCGTTTCCGGCGGCCCGTCCCGGGAAGGGGGCGGTCGGCGAGAAGGGTGTAACCCAAGCAATCCACGGAACCGTCGAGGTGTCGCGTGAGATGGGCCGCCAGGGTCACCAAGCCCAGGAGAGGGGACAGAGCCAACCCGGCGATCCGCGAGGGCCAGGCTTTCCAGGCCGGGGCGCGCCCGGGAAAGACCAGCGCGAAAATGACGGCCATGACCTTGTAGCAGGCCACCGTGAACATGTTTCCGCGCGCGTAAACGCGAATGTTCGTGAAACCGGCTTGGCGGAAGAGCGCCTCCAAGGTCGAGGGGGTATAGCGCCAATAATCATGGGGGATGAAATGCCAACGGGCCGCGAAAGGGACTGTGAAGAGAGAACACCCTCCCGGCCGAAGGCAACGGAACGCCTCGGCCAGGAACCGCCCGGGTTCCTGGATGTGCTCGAGGGTTTCGGTGCAAAGGAGGAAGTCGATCGTGCCGTTTCGGACGGGCCAGGCCGGGCCGGAATAGTAGAGGGTGTCGGGCGCCTCGTAACCGAAATGCGACTTCGAGTCGACGGTGTCCAGGCCCTGGTACCGGGCCTCCGGCGGGAAGAATCTCCGGTAGGGTTGAAGGCCGCACCCCACATCCAGGACCGTTCCGCGCGCGCTTGGCAATTCGGCTTTCATGTCGTCCCAGATCGTGGAGGCCTGGAGGTCGAAGAAGCGGAAAAGCCACGAACGCGCGCGGCTCCACCAACCTTGATCCGGCCGATAGGAGGGGGGGATCCAAAAATCCGACGGATAGTCCAACAGGTTTCGCCGCGGTGTTCTCAAGATGCGCTCTCCTGTTCGGGTTTCGGGGACCCCAGTAGCAGAGTTCCTCGGCGGCCTTCGGCCCCTCGGAACACGCTACGGGGTACCCCTGAAGTGTTTGCCCTGTAGTGCGGCGAAGCCTCTACTACAGGGTGATTTGCGCAGCAAATCTCTACTTCAAAGTGGACAAGTTCTAAACTTGTCCACTGCGGGGACCCCAGTAGCAGAGTTCCTCGCATGCTCGGAACACGCTACAGGGTGATTAGCGCAGCAAATCTCTACTTCAAAGTGTACAAGTTCTAAACTTGTACAACACGGTGACCCCTCCGCGCGAGGATCGGGGCTCCGCGTCCCTGGAAACCCGCTTTCGTGAAACGAGAGGAAGAGGGAGGCGGATGGGGGAATGATAGCCCAAACCGCGATCCGGTAGGAGCCGAGTTAACGCGTGGGGCTTCCCGCCCGAGGCGCGACGGTCGGTTGGCTCTGGCCCCGCATCCATAGTATATTGGCGCTTTCCATCCTGGTGGGGGAGGGCGGGCCCTATGTGCGGTATTGTCGGGGCTTTCGCCTTCCGGGACGGCTCGCCGGACATCCGGGAATCCGTCCTGGTGGCCATGCGGGACACCATGGCCCACCGCGGACCTGATGGGGCGGGTGTGTGGCTTTCCTCGGACAGGCGGATCGGTCTGGGCCACCGGCGGCTCTCCATCATCGACCTTTCCCGCGGGGCCGACCAGCCCATGAGCAACGAGGATGGTTCCCTCCAGATCGTCTTCAACGGTGAAATCTACAACCACGCGGAGATCCGCTCCGAACTGGAGTCCCTGGGCGGTTACGCGTGGAAGACCGACCACTCGGACACCGAGGTCATCCTCCACGCGTTCGAGCGATGGGGCATCGATTGCCTCCACCGCTTGCGGGGGATGTTCGCTTTCGGCCTTTGGGACGGCCGCCGACGGGAACTGTGGCTGGTTCGCGACCGCGTGGGCATCAAGCCGCTTTATTACAGCGTTCACCACGGACGCGTCACCTTCGCTTCCGAGATCAAGGCGCTTCTGGAGGACCCCGATCAAAAGCGCGCGGTCCACGAGGAGGCCCTTTTCCACTACTTATCCTTCCTGACCACCCCGGCGCCCCAGACCCTTTTCGACGGAATCCGGAAACTCGCGGGCGGGACGTGGATACGATTTTCGGAGGACGGGGTCGCGCGGGAAGAGCGGTATTGGGACCCTTGGGATCACGTGACGCCCTTGACCGGGGTGCCCGAGGGGGAAATCCTCGAGAGGCTGATGGAGGAATTGCGCGTGGCCGTCCGGTTGCGGAAGGTCAGCGACGTGCCGGTGGGCGTCTTCCTGTCGGGCGGCATCGATTCCTCCACGAACGCGGCGCTTTTCTCGGAAGGGGAGGGCCAAAAGGTCAAGACCTACAGCATCGGTTACCAGGGTGAGTACCAAAGCTATAGGAACGAGCTGGACTTCGCGAGAATGATGGCGACGAAGGTGGGCGCTGAATACCACGAGAGGCTTCTGACCCAGGACGACTTGATCGATTTTCTTCCCCGGATGGTGCGATTGCAGGACGAGCCCATCGCGGATCCCGTGTGCGTGCCGGTGTATTACGTCTCCAAGCTGGCCCGCGACAACGGGACCATCGTCTGCCAGCTGGGGGAGGGCGCCGACGAGTTGTTCGTCGGGTATCCCTGGTGGATCCGCTATCTGACCCTCCAAAAACGGGATCGTTGGCCGGTCCCCCGATGGGTCAAGCGTTGCGGCGTGAGCGCCCTAGGGGCCCTGGGGCGCGGGGACGCGTTTTACACCGAATGGTTGCGCCGGGGCGCCGAGGGCGTCCCGATTTTCTGGGGAGGGGCGGAGTCCTTCACGGATTCCCAGAAAAAGAGATTCCTGTCCCCGCGGCTTCGCGCGCGTTTCAAGGGCCGGACCTCCTGGGAGGCCTTGCGCCCCATCCGGGAACGGTTCGAGGCGAAGGCTTGGGACCGGTCCGACGTCAATTGGATGACCACCATCGACCTTCAAATGCGCCTGCCGGAACTTCTTCTCATGCGGGTGGACAAGATGAGCATGGGCGTTTCGCTGGAGGGGCGGGTGCCGTTCCTGGACCACAAGTTCATCGAACTGGTCCTGGGGATCCCGACGGCCATGAAGCTTCCGGGCGGAGCTCCGAAAGCCCTTCTCAAGAAAGCCGTGCGCGGGGTCATCCCCGACGAGATCATTGATCGGCCGAAGCAGGGATTCGGGGTGCCGGTCTACGAGTGGTTTTTCGATCGCCTGGGCGACCGGGCGCGCGCCGAGATCGACGATTTTTGCCAACAATCGGATCTCATGGACCGGGAGGAAGTCAGGCGTTTCGCCGGGAAGGGGCCTGGCTCCCAGGTGTGGTTTCTCCTGAACCTCGCCCTCTGGTGGAAGGAATACATCGCGGGACAGGGCGCGACCTCATGAGGGATTCCCGCCGGTTTTTCCGGTTCCTTCCTTCCCCGCGGGAACTCCGCGGCTCGGATTTCGCGCGGAAAGTGGGTGAGACTTTCGCGACCCGCGTCGTCACATTCGTCCTGGGGTTCGCCGTTTCGGTTTGGGTGGCGCGGATCCTTGGCCCCGCGGGGAGGGGAGAATTCATCCTGGCCGGAACGTTGGCGGCCCTGGCGATGCAATTGGGCAACCTCGGACTGCACTCGGCCAATGTGTACGCGGTGTCCAAGCGTCCCGCGGCGCTTCCGCGCTTGATCGCCAACAGTTTGTGGGTCAGCCTAGCGGTGGGAATCTTGACGGCGATCATACTGGGCGTCGCCTCGTGGAGCGGCGCGTCCTGGGTGCCCGTCCATGGAACCCTTCTCCTTCTGGCCCTGATCGCCGTCCCGGCGGGTTTGACGGTTCTGCTCCTTCAACACCTGCTCCTGGGCCTCCAGAAAGTCAGGGACTACAACCGATCCGAATTGTGGCAGAAGATCCTCGCGGTGGTGTTGATCGGACTGCTTCTCGTCATGGGCCGGGTGACCCCCGTGTGGGTTTTCTCCGCGAATATCGCGGCCACCCTCCTGATCATTCCCTGGATGTTGGGGTGGTTTCCCACGGGCCGGGCGCTCTCGACGCGGCCCGACGCGGGATTGTTTCGCGAGAACGTGGCGTACGGTTTCAAGGTTTACCTGGCGTCGTTATTCTCGTTCCTGATCATGCGGGCCGACTTTTTCCTGCTCCCGGCTTCCGTGGGGCAGGCCGGGGTCGGCCAGTATTCGGTGGCTTTTTCCCTCATCGAGGCGATGTCCCAACTTCCGGTCGTGGTCGGGATGATCCTCACGCCGTTCGTG
>CAZSKE010000051.1:6945-8205 GCA_964607325.1 uncultured bacterium
CCTCTTTCCCAAGATGGCGTCCCTGCGGGACGAGGCGACCCGGTGGCGTCAGACGAAACGCGTGGCGGCGACGTTGGCCCTGGTCATGGCGGTTCTGTGCGTGGCGGCGTACGCCCTTTCCTCGTGGGGGATCCTCCTTCTTTATGGGGAGCCTTACGCGGGCGCGGTGCCGGCCTTTCAGGTCTTGTTGCTGGCGTTGTGGCTTCTTTCCGTGAACACGGTGCTTATGAACTACTTCGCGTCCATCGGGATGCCCGCCGTCGCGGTTTGGTCGCCCTTGGTGGCCGCCGCGGTCAATATCGGCCTCAACTGGGTTTGGATCCCCCCCTGGGGGTTGGCGGGCGCCGCTTGGGCCAAGGTGACGGGCTATGGGATGATGGGGTTGGTCAGCGGGATCTACCTGTTGACGCGGGGGAGGAAAGCGCATGTCGGATGATTATCACCATCGTTTGTTCCGAATCTACGACCGTCATGTGGAGGGCATGGACCCCGAGGACGCCGAGAAGACCCGATGGTTCGCCCGGTATTATTCGGCGCATTACGCCCCGACTCTGGCGACCCTCGGGAAGGAAACCGAGATTCTGGAGATCGGGTGTGGCCGCGGGTTTCTCCTCCAGGTCCTCTCACGGGAAGGGTATCGGCGCCTCACGGGGATCGATCGGTCGCCCGGCGATTTGAGGCGCGCGAAGCGATCCTTGCCGGACGCCACCTGGCGGCTGGGGGACGCCGCGACCCTCCTGCGCCGGTCCCAAAAACGCTACGGGGTCATACTCCTCAAAGCTGTCTTGGAGCACATCCCGAAACAGGAGGTCTTGCCGTTTCTTCGGACGCTGGCCAGCCGTTTGGAACCGGAGGGACGGTTGATCGTGGATGTCCCCAACATGGATTGGATTCACGCGAACCACGAGCGGTACATGGACTTCACCCACGAGGGGGGGTTCACCCGGGAATCCCTGCGCCAAGTGCTTTCAGAATCTTTCGAGCTCTTGAGGCTCTTTCCCGCGGACAACCACCCCGGCCGCGGATTCCTCGGGCGAATCCGGGCGCGATGGGCGCGAGGCGCGCTCGGGACTCTTCTGCGTTGGGCGGACCCGGATTTGGGCGACGCGCCCCTTTGGGAACGGAGCTTGATCGCCGTGGCGCGCCCGAGGAAGGGCTGATCGCGTGAAGGCGCGACGCTTGATCTTGACCCGCGGAGACGCGGAGCCTCCCCCGGCCGCGGAGGGAAGCCAATGGATGACCTTCCGGGACCTGACCGGA
>CAZSKE010000051.1:8215-9611 GCA_964607325.1 uncultured bacterium
GGACACGTTCGCTCCGGGAAGGTTTTCCTCTGGTTCAAGCGTTACGCCGAAGCGACCCTTCGAGTGCCGCGCCCGGATCGCTCGTTTCGTCCCGGCTGGACCTCGGCGCTTCTCTGGTGGCTGGGCCGTGAGGCCTTTTGGCAAGGGGACGATGGCGTTCGCGTCCCGGTCCGTTTTTCGTCGCTCTTGCGCGCTTTGGCGACCTGTCTCCGGGACGCCTGGGACATTCGCCGGATCCTGCGTGAAGTGTCGGCCGAAGTGGCGGCTTTGTCGGCGACGCCGCCGAAGGCGGCTTTCAAATGGGACGCGATCTCGCCGCCGCTTTATCTGCGGACAGACCTTCTTTACGGCGTGAAAACCGGCGGGGCGGTGGGTCATATCGCCGGGGTTTTGAACCATCTCGATCTCAGCGGCGCGAAACCCGTGTTTCTCACGACGGACCCCATCCCGACGGTGCGGGGCGATCTGGAGACCCTGCGGGTCGACCTCGACCCGGGATTCTGGGACTTCCCGGAAGTCCCCGCGTTGGCCCTCAACCGGATTCTTGAAAAGCCGATGGATTCCGCCCTGGCGGGGCGGAAGTGGGCCTTTGTCTACCAGCGCAATTGCGTCAACAACTACGCCGGAGCCCGTTTGTCGCGGAAACTCGGGGTCCCTTTTGTGCTCGAGTACAACGGGTCCGAGGTGTGGACCGGCCGTCATTGGGGAAGGCCGCTTCGCCACGAGGCGTTGGCCCTCCGGATCGAGAGCCTCAACCTGACCTCCGCCCAACTGATCGTGGTGGTCAGCGCGCCCCTTCGGGACGAGTTGGTGGCGCGCGGCTTGGAGGAAAAACGCGTCCTCGTCAACCCGAATGGCGTGGACCCCGAGCGGTATCATCCCGGAGTGGACGGAAGCGAGGTCGTCCTTCGTCACGGCTTGGGGGGAAGCGTGGTCGTGGGGTTCATCGGCACTTTTGGGCGGTGGCATGGGTCCGACGTGCTCGTGCGGGCGTTTCACGAGCTTCTCGCCAAGCGGCCCGAACTCGGGAAAAAACTGAGGCTGTTGATGATCGGCGATGGGGCGACCCTGCCGGAGGCCAAGCGGCTGGCGCGCCAGTATCGGATCGAGCGGAATTGCGTTTTCACGGGGATGGTGCCGCAAGCGGACGGGCCGAAGTATCTCGCGGCCTGCGACTTGTTGGTGGCTCCGCACGTCCCCAACCCGGACGGAACCCCCTTTTTCGGGTCGCCGACCAAGTTGTTCGAGTACATGGCCATGGGAAAAGGCATCGTCGCGTCCGACCTGGAGCAGATCGGCGAGGTCCTGGAGGACGGAAAGACGGCTCTATTGGTGAAGCCCGGGGACGCCGCGGGTCTCGCGGAGGGGATTCTGCGGTTGAGCGAGGATCCGTTGT
>CAZSKE010000052.1:0-9609 GCA_964607325.1 uncultured bacterium
CCGCTGGCTGATCCTCTTTTCCGGCATCGCCACCGTGTGTTTTTATTCCGCCTTGCTCCTGGCGCCCATCAACCGGGTCAGCGCCTTGGTACGAGTCAACCTGGTGGTGGGTTTTCTACTGAGCGTCTATGTTTTGCGGGAGCGCGAACGGCTGGCGTCGAGGGCCCTGGGCGCGCTTTTGATCCTCGCCGGACTGGTCCTCGTGGCCTGGGGGTCTTGAATCGACCGTTGCGAGCATGAAAGGTCCAAAGGAGACCATGTGAAATCCCACACCGAATACCACTGGTTCGACACGCGCAAACACCGCGAGTACATCAACATCACCGACAAAGTCCAAGCCGCGGTGGACAAGAGCGGCATCCAGGAAGGCATGGTTCTGGTGTCGGCCATGCACATCACGGCCGGGGTGTACGTCAACGACGCCGAGGACGGGTTGATCGGCGACATCGACGAATGGCTCGAGAAGCTCGCGCCCTTCAAGCCGGATTATCGCCATCACCGCACTGGGGAAACCAACGGCGATTCGCACCTCAAGAGCCTGTTAGTGCACCATGAGGTGATCGTGCCTGTCACGAAGGGCAAACTCGACTTCGGCCCTTGGCAACAGGTGTATTACGCGGAATTCGACGGAAAGCGCAAGAAACGGCTGATCATCAAGGTGATGGGCGAATAACCAGGATTCTTATCCGCGCGGTCGCGTTTTGCCAGGAGACGCGGGGCCGCGAAGCCGAATCGGTACCCGACGTGCTCATCTTTCCCGATGACGTGCGGCTTAAAATCCCGCCTTTGTCCGACACACCCGAGATACTTGAGAAGCCCGGGATAAAGCCGTAGAATCATCCGCATGGAGCCGAAAAGTTCAACGGCTTGGAGGCACTCTCGGGTTTTCCGTCTTACCGGAAGGCCCTTGGGGGTGAAAGGTCTCGACTGGGAATCTGAAGGTTAGGGAGCGTGCCGAGGCGCCAGAGCTTGTCAAACCTGGCAAACGGTTTAACTGCCGACAATCAGTTAGCTCTCGCCGCTTAAAGCGGCAAGCGTTTCACCCTTGATGTCTAATAGGGGGATGGAACGTAAGCATTAGGCTGGCCCGGATCAGGGTTGTTCCACCGATGGCCGGGCGAGAAACAAAGGGACTGGCTATCCGGCGGCCGTTCGGGAGCGACCGGGTGGTGAGACACATTCCTGGACTACGCACGTAGCGCCCTTTCGGGATGGTTTTCAGGACGTGGGTTCGACTCCCACCACCTCCACCATTCTTCGCCCCTTCCGGGGCCGCGTCTCGCGAGCCTACTTCGGCTAGCTAGCGCGGCTCCGGAGGGCTTTTTTTATATATAGGACCCACGATGAAATCCTTTCGAAATGTCCGCGTCGAAACGCCGAGGCTCCTCCTGCGCGAATTCCGTCCGGGGGATTGGCGCTCGGTGCTTTCTTACGCGCGACTGCCCAAAGTGGTCCGCTTCATGCCGTGGGGCCCCAGCACGCCGGCTTTGACTCGCGCGTTCCTGCGTCGGGTTTCCAACCTTCGCCGTTGCAAGTTGAGGAAGTCGTATGAATTGGCCGTTATTCTCAAATCGGAAAACCGTCTGATCGGCGCTTGCGGCCTGCGGGTGAAGAGCGTTTCGGAACGGGAGGGGGATATCGGGTATTGCTACCATCCGGATGTTTGGGGCAACGGATACGCCACGGAAGCCGCGCGTGCCATCGTGAATTTCGGGTTCAAACGGCTCCGCCTGCACCGCGTCTGGTCCGCGCACGACCCGTCCAACCGGGCCTCCGGCCGCGTGATGAGGAAAACGGGAATGAAACGCGAGGGATATCTTCGGCGGCATATGTTCGTGAAGGGGAAGTGGCGGGATTCCTGCCTCTACGCCATCCTGGATTCCGACCGGAGACCCCAATGAGCATCCCGGCGTGGAAACAGGCGGCCCGTGATTTGCGCCGCGTGGCGAATCCGACGCAAGCGAAACACCTCCAAAGATTTTTCAAGACGGGTCCCGGGGAATATGGGGAGGGGGATCGCTTCCTGGGGTTGAAGGTGCCTCAAACCAGAGTGTTTGCCCGTAAATACAAAGAACTGTCACTGAAGGATTTAGACCGATTGATCCGTTCCCGCTGGCACGAGGAACGTCAACTGGCCCTTTTCATCCTGACACGAAAGGCCGAGCGCGCTTTCCCGGGCGCCGAACGCCGCGCGTGTTACGACTTTTATGTCCGCCACATGAAATGGGTCGACAACTGGGACCTTGTGGATGTCACGGCGGGGCGGGTGGTGGGGGCGTATCTTTGGGACCATCCTCGTTCCGCGCTTTTTCGTTGGGCCAGGTCCAAACGTCTCTGGGATCGCCGTGTGTCCGTGATCGCGACATCGTATTTCATCCGGAAGGGACGGTTCGACGAAACGCTGGCGCTGGCGCGGATGTTGTTGAGGGATCCGGAGGATCTAATGGCGAAAGCCGTCGGCTGGATGTTGAGAGAGGTGGGGCAACGCGACGAACGATCGCTCCGGCGTTTCCTGGACGATCACGCGTTGGAAATGCCTCGCGTCATGTTGCGGTATTCCATCGAAAAACTGCCGGCAAACGTCAGGAAGGCCTATTTGCGGCGGTGAGCGAATTTCCTGGTTTCGCGAACGGTTTGTTGGAAGGATGAAAAAGAGCGTGGTGTGAATCCCAGTGGAGAAAATCCCATGAGAACCGTGTGGCTGCTTTTCCTGTCGAACATTTTCATGACGTTCGCGTGGTATGGGCACCTCAAGAATTTGCGCGCCAAACCGCTTTGGATCGCCATCCTGGTGAGTTGGGCCATCGCTTTTTTCGAGTACTGCCTCCAAGTGCCGGCGAATCGGGGTGGTTACGGCGTTTTCACCTTGCCACAACTCAAGGTGATGCAGGAAATCATCACCATGGTGGTGTTCGCGGGCTTCGCGGTCTGGTATATGCGGGTTCCGGTGAAAGCCGATTTCGTATACGCCGGAATCTGTCTTGTGGCCGCCGCGTATTTCATGTTCCGAAACGGGATGCCCTCGTGAGCGGCCCGCTTTTCGAGGAAAAACAGCGTTTGGGGAGGTGGATTTTTTGGGTGACCCTCGCGCTGGTGTCCCCTGTTTTCGTTTCCCAGATCCTCTTGGCTTGCCGGGATCTGGTTTGGGGGATTCCCACCGGCCATCATCCGGGACCCGACGCGTTGTTTATCCTGACGGTCGTGGCCATCTCCCTCTTGCTTTTGGGAATTCCCGCTTTGATTTGGTTCATGTGTCTTTGGGTCGAGGTGCGAGAGGACGAGTTGATCATTCGATACTGGCCGATACACAAGCGCCGCATATCCCTGTCGGAGATAACCTCCTGCGAAGCGAGAACTTATCGTCCGATTCGGGAGTACGGAGGATGGGGCATACGTTATTCTTGGTCCAACGGGATGGCTTACAACGCCCGCGGGAATCGAGGGGCGCAATTGGTGCTTTCGAACGGGAAACGGGTGTTGATCGGGTCCCAACGTTCCGAGGAACTGGCACAAGCGATCGTGACGGCAAAACGTGTTTTATCTACCGGGGGTATGCGTTCGGATTCTGCGCATCCCTGAGGCCGCCGAGACGTTCCTAGGCGTATTCCCTTGTTCGGTCGAGCTCCACGATCAAAATTCCAACATTTTCATTTGCGGAAGGCCTGCTTTAGCCTTAAACTTAAAAATGACGATAGGAAAAGGGGCTTCGGCGGCTGACACCGAACTGGAGTTCCCAAAACAACATGCGTCCCTCGACCTTTTGGCCCTCGAGGCCTTGAAGGTTCCCGACAAGCAGGGCGGGCCCCACCGGGTCCGTTGAAGTCACCACGGGGAGTGGGCATGGCATTTCCAATGAAGTCGTTGTTAGACGACCTTCTCCTCAAGTCCATTAGTGATATGGGCGAGGGGGTCCTTGTATTTGATTTCCCCCGCGTCGTGTATGCCAACGAGGCTTTCCAGATCCTGAGTGGATACTCCGAACAGCAATTGACGGGCTTGTCCTCCTTCCTGGAATGCATCGCGGAGCAGGATCGTCCGCGAGTCGAAAACCTGCTTCAGCGATTTCTCTCCGGTGAGAATCCTTTAGAACACGTCGATTTTCTCCTCGCCCGGCGTTTGGGAAAAACCCTGCACGTGGAAGCCGTCTTCAGCCGTTGGCCGGAGGAAGGCAAGAGCCGACTCGTCGCCTTGGTTCGTGAACGGGGGCGTCGGAGTCCGCAAACGACCCGTCTCGTAGGACAACCGTGCTCGGAAGTCGAGACGCGTTTGCGATCCGTTTTTAACTCCGGACTCCAAGCCATCCATGTGTTCGATCGCGACGGGCGATTGGTGG
Organism: uncultured bacterium; assembly: GCA_964607325.1. Lineage (GTDB taxonomy): Bacteria > Oederibacteriota > Muellerivitia > Muellerivitales > Muellerivitaceae > CAZSKE01. Next base: position 4,334 of record CAZSKE010000052.1, read on the forward strand.
ACCTCAACGCGCAGGCGCGGACGATGGATCTTCGGTTGTTGAATCGCGTCACGCATATCGGCGAGAAGTTCGAGGAATGCTTATTGGGCGAGGGCAAAAAGCACTTCCGGGACGATTTCGCGAGGGCCCTCAAAGGGGAGGCCTTCCGGGTGGAACGCCCGATCCGAAGGGAAGATGGAAAGGACGATTGGTGCGAGTTTGTTTACAGCCCGATCCTCGACGCGGAAAACCGCGTCACCGGCGTCTGTATGGACACCGCGCTCATCAACGAGCGGAAGACGGAACAGGATGAATCGCGTGAAAACGAGGAAAAATACCGTCAGCTGTTTGAAAACGCGAACGACGCCATCTACTTGAACGAGATTCTGCCCGATGGCTCGCACGGGAAATTTTTGGAGGTCAATCGGGTGGCTTGCCAGCGCATGGGTTACACCCGTGATGAATTCCTGAAGATGACCCCGCTCGACATCCTGGAACCGCGTCAACGCCGGGACATGGCAAACGTTCATAAAAAACTGACCGAGCAGACCCATTACACCTATGAGCGTGTCCAGGTGACGCGTTCGGGTTTGAGCTTGCCTGTGGAGATTTCGGCTCACATGTTCACCTGGAAGGGCCGACCCGTCGTGCTTTCCATCTCCCGCGATTTGACGGAGCGCAAACGAGCCGAGGAAACCATACGACGTCAGGCGTATTACGATCCCCTGACCAACCTCCCCAACCGAATACTGTTCAAGGATCGCTTGGAACAGGCCATGGCCCACGCGAAAAGGAGTGGCACCCAGTTGGTCGTGGTCATCATGGATTTGGACCGATTCAAGAACATCAACGAAACCCTGGGACACGGTCTGGGGGATCGGTTGCTGATCGGCGTGGCGGAGCGCTTGCTCAAGACCACCGGGGAAGGGGTGACTTTAGCCCGGCTGTCCGGCGACGAGTTCATATTCCTGCATCCCCAAACGGGGCCTTCCGAGGAGGTGTATCAATACGCCACGAGCGTCATCGCGGCCTTGAAGGAGCCGTTCCGATTGGGCCCTCATGAAGTGCATGTGACCTGCAGCGTGGGATTGTCGCTTTACCCCGACGACGGTGAGGACCCTGAAACGGTTCTCAAGAACGCCGAGGCGGCCATGTATCGGGCCAAGGAGCAGGGTCGTAACAACTACCAGCTCTACACTTCGGTGATGAACGCCAAGGCTTTTAAGATGCTTCTCATGGAGAATTCACTGCGCCGAGCCTTTGAGCGTAATGAGTTTATCGTCCACTATCAGCCCCAAGTGGACCTGGAAGCCCACCGGGTAGTGGGCGCCGAGGCTCTCGTGCGTTGGAAGCACCCGGATTTAGGCCTCGTTTTCCCGTCGGAATTCATCTCGCTCGCGGAGGAAACCGGGCTGATCGTCCCGCTGGGCGAGTGGGTTTTGCGCGAGTCCTGCAGTCAGAACAAGGCTTGGCAGGAAAGAGGATTGCCCACCATCGCGGTGTCCGTGAACCTGTCGGCGCGCCAGTTCCTTCAGGAGGACTTGGTGGAAAGGATTTCGACCGTTCTCCGAGAGACCGGGTTGGATCCTCAATGGTTGGGGTTGGAGATCACCGAAAGCCTGGCCTTGAAGGACGCCGAATTCACCTTGGCCACCATGCGCGACCTCCGGGCCATGGGAGTCCGCCTGTCGCTGGACGACTTTGGAACGGGGTATTCGTCCCTGTCCTATCTCAAGCGTTTTCCGATCCAAACCCTCAAGATTGACCAGTCGTTCGTTCGGGATCTCACGACCGATCCCAACGACGCGGCCATTTCCCAGGCCGTGTTGGTGCTCGCCAAGAGCCTTCGGTTGGGGGTGGTGGCGGAGGGGGTGGAAACCGAAAACCAGCTCGAGATGCTTCGCGCCCAGGGTTGCCGTTACGCCCAGGGATACCTTTTAAGCCACCCGCTCCCCGCGGACGAATTCGAGAGGTTTCTGGCCCAGCCGAAAGTGAATTGGTGATCCCTTCCTGGGATCGGAGTAGACGCGCCGGGAATCCGTTGAGCGGTTGAGGAAGCCCGGAGAACCAGCGGTCAACGGTTCCATGGATTCGTTCGGGAGTATTCGGGATGCGCGACCGTTGAGGCTCGCGCGTTAGTTGCGTCTTTGGCGATTTCGGAGGGCGCGGTCCACGTCTCGGTTCGCCTCCCTTTTCTTCAAGGTTTCCCGCTTGTCCCCGTGGCTCTTGCCCTTGGCGACGGCCAGCTGGATCTTCACCTTCCCGCGCGTGAAATACAGCTTCAACGGAACGAGGGTCAGGCCTTTTTCCTGCACTTTGACCGAAAGCTTCCCGATTTCCCGACGGTTCAGGAGCAGTTTGCGTTTGCGGACCGGATCCGGGTTGTAACGGTTGCCTTGCTCGTACGGGGAAATGTGCATGTGGTACAACCACACCTCGCCGTTCTCGATTCGGGCGAAGGATTCCTGCAGGCTGGCTTTTCCGGCACGGATGGATTTGACTTCGGTGCCGACCAGCACCACCCCAGCTTCCTGGCTTTCCAGGATGTGGTAGTCGAAATGGGCTTTCCGGTTGTGCACGGAGGGGCTGTGGTCGGTTGTCATGACGTCGCCATTTCACCACCAAGTCCAGCCAAAAACAACAACGGCCTCGAGGCGTGTTCACTCCAAGTTTACTTGAGGGAATCCATGACGGGCCCTTCCCTTGGAACGCTTGGAGTGAAAGCCGTTTACGTTGTTTGTTTCAGGGTCAGTCTTTGCAGGATGTGGTCGACGGATTCGATCCTCACCTTCAAACTGTCGCCCAGCCGTATCGAATCCTTGCGGCCCGAAAGCCTCAAATGGGCCTCGTCGAACTGGTAAGGACCGCCGATAAAGTTCTCCAAGGACACGAAGCCCTCGACCCCCCAAGGTTCCATTTCCACAAAAGCCCCGTGCGAGGTCACGTGGGTGATCCGGCCGGCGGCGGTTTCCCCGATCTTGGTTTCCATGAAGGACAGTTGCTTCACCTTCTGCCCCTCACGCTCGGCTTTTTCGGCGGCGCGTTCCTGGAAGCTGGTGTGCTTGCCCAAGAGCCCCAGGTCCTCGGTTTTGCCGCCGGGTTGGATTCCCGCGCCCAGGGCCTTCTTGAGGGCCCGGTGCGTCACGAGGTCGGGGTAACGGCGGATGGGAGAGGTGAAGTGGCAGTAGGACTTGAGCGCCAAGCCGAAATGACCCGCGTTACGGATGCCGTAAACCGCCATGGTGAGGGAGCGGAGGGTCAAGGTGGAAATTGTGGGCTCCAGAGGATGCCCCTGGATGCGCCGCAACAGGTCTTGAAGGCCCTTCGGCGTGGCCAGGTCTCCCTCGCGGAAGGGAATGCCGTAGGCTTTCAGCAACGTGGACAACTCCAAGCTGTCCTGAGGCTTGGGCGGCTCGTGGACGCGGTAGAGGGAAGGGATTTTGCGTTTCCACAGGAAGTCGGCCACGGCCTCGTTGGCGGAGACCATGAAATCCTCGATGAGCTTGTGGGTTCCCAAGCGATCCACGCGCCGGATGTCGATGGCCCGACCGGATTCGTCGAGAACCGCGCGGACTTCCGGAAGATCGAAATCCAGCGCGCCCGCTCGTTCGCGACCGCGGCGGATCATGGCCGACAAGCGGGCCATGTCGCGTAACATGGGTTCCAAGTCGTCGTATTTGCGGCGGACTTCCAAGTCGGCTTTGCCGTCCAGGATCTGTTGAACCTCCTCGTATATCCCGCGCCGGCGGCTCAAGATCACCGAGGGGGCGAAATGGGTTTTCACGAGGACGCCTTCGGGGTTGTATTCCAAAAACGCGCTCATCGTCAAGCGGGGAACGCCTTCCCGAAGGGAACAAAGCCCGTCGGAGAGGGCGTGCGGCAACATGGGCAGGACGCGGTCGGGAAGATAAAGGCTGGTGGCTCGGTCACGGGCGTCGGAATCCAAGGCCGTGCCGGGTTGAACGTAATGCGACACATCGGCGATGTGGACACCGAGGCGCCAGGAACCTTGGTGGATACGTTCCAAAGAGATGGCGTCGTCGAAATCCCTGGCGTCGCGCCCGTCGATGGTGAGCGTCGGAAGGCGTCTCAGGTCGAGGCGCCCCTTGGTGTCGTGTTCCCCGGGGTTTCCCGGGAGGGAAGTGGCCTGCCGCTCGGCCTCGGGCGAGAACGCCTCCGGCCAATGGTGCTTGCGGATCACGATCCGCATGTCCACGCCGGGTTTGCCGGGATCCCCTAGGACCTCCTCCAGCCGGCCTTCCAGTGAGGCGCCCGCGCTCGGCCAACGGGTGACGCGCGCTACGGCGACGTCGCCGACCTTGCCCTCGACCTTGCCGGGAAGGAGCCGCACCCAGTGTGGGATGCGGGGGTCGGAGGGTTTCAGGAGCCAGTGACCGCTTTCGCGGGACAAGACGCCCACGAGGGTCGTGTTGCGGCGGTTGACGATTGAAACCACCTGGGCGCTGAAGCGCCCGGGTTCGCGGTCGGGAAGGACGCGAGCCCGAATCGTGTCGCCGTTCATCAGGTTGCGCATCTCGCGTGGTGGAAGGAACGCGTCCGGAGAGCCGTCCTCTGGGATCAAAAAGCCGAAGCCACGGTCGGAGGCGTGCACGATTCCGACACATTCGCGGGTTCCCGCGGCGATTTTAGCGTGTGGCCCCGGGCGAGGCGGTCGGCCGAAACGAGGGGGCGGCGGTTTGGGGCCGCGCGCGTGTTTTTTGTGTTTGGGGTGAAACTTCCTGGATTTCTTTTTCGACAACGTCAAAGTCCTTTCAAGGGTCGCGCCCTGGACAAAAGAGTCCGGGGTGACAAGTTGAGAACGTTCCATGCTTGGGGTTGGGTTTGAGGGAAACGAGGGATAAACAAACGGGAGGAACCATACCGCAGTTTCTTGACACGTTTCGAACACCTAATTTATACTACGCCCCCTCTAAAGGCAAGGCCTACGGCGACTTTTCCGCCGCCGCGGGCCAATACATGCGGAAGTGGCGGAATGGCAGACGCGCTAGTTTCAGGTACTAGTGCCCACAAGGCGTGAGGGTTCAACTCCCTCCTTCCGCACCATTTTTTCTTATTTGCTTGTTTGGGTTTGAAGTGAATAGAGAAGGGCTTCCTACCATTTCCCCTACCCTTTTTTCCAGCAAGCCCTCAAATGCCCGATTCACTTTCTCGGATACCCTTGGCTGTACGTTCGGTTCTGTATTCTTGCTGGGTGTAAAAAGAAGTGGGCGTAACATGGTGTTGTATAGAGGCTGACTTCGGTTGACAGTTCACTTTGCCAACTTCAACCGCAAAGT
>CAZSKE010000053.1:0-6649 GCA_964607325.1 uncultured bacterium
AGTTCACCGACGCCCTGCCGAAGACCCGCTCCGGCAAGATCATGCGCCGCATCCTGCGCAAGATCGCGGAGAACGAGACGTCCAACCTGGGCGACACGTCCACCTTGGCCGACCCGACGGTGGTCGATAAGCTGGTGGCCGGACGAGCCAAGAAGTAGTTTTTAACCAAAAGGCCGTCCCGGGAAACCGGGACGGCCTTTTTTATTTGTCTTCCCCATCCGCTGTGCGTAAAAGCCGCGGGTGAAATCCCGGAAAACGTTTCCGGCAAACATTAACGCGAGCTAACGATAGCGTAAAAATGACCGTGGTTTCGCCTCATGATTTGAATCCCAGGGCGGTTCAATCCACAAGTCCCCCTCACCCTGCCCCTCTCCCCGGCGGGGCGAGGGAATCACGCGCTTCCCTCAAACACCCGCCTCCGGGACGGGGATGATTCCCCGCCATCTCCCCTCTCCCTTGAGGGAGAGGAGGAAGGTGAGGGTGACTTGCGGCCATCCGTTTGGTGTGGAATCAAGCGAGTGGGACATTCCATCCAGCTCCAAATCACCCGTGCGTTATGGAGGAAACCATTTTTTATTGCGCATGGGCGGCCGCCAACCCTATCCCGAAACAACAGAAACCCTCGACGCGCAAAAGGCCAACAGCGCCTAGGATTCCTCTTTCATCGCGCGGCGCTTGTCCGCCTCGAGTTCCGCCATCCACTGGGCCGGGTCCAATTCGTCCAGGCCCTCCCCTTCCATCCCGCTTTCCTTCCTGAATCGCTCCCCGATCTTGCGCAACACCCACGCCGCCACGGGCTGGTACTTGAGGAAATAAGCCTTGAAGTCGTCCCCCCGGATCGAAAGCAGGACGGACTTGGTCGCCAACCGCGCGTCGGCCCGATAAATCCCGTTTTCCTCCGCGGCCTCGGTTCCCAACAGATCGCCTCGGCGGGCGTAGAACACGCGGCCGTCGGTTTCGTGGATCTCGGCTTTTCCCCAAACCACCACGTAAACCTTGCGGGCCGGGGAGCCGGCCGCGTAAAGGACCTGGCCCTCCTGGCACAAAGCGACACTCCCGTGTTTCAAGAGGCGTTGCACCACCTGGGGACGCAAGCCCTCATGGATGGGCAAAGTGGCCACCAGGGCGCCTAACAGCTTCGATTCGGCCATTTCACGCCTTTCATCAAAGAAGATACCCCGCGTGGACCCTGGACGTTAAGGCGAGGCGTTTCAGTCCGTGGCCAACCGTCCTCGTCCTCTTGAAACCCCAACGGCGCTTCGCTCACGGGTTACGACGCGGTTTCCGTCTCGCTCTTGGTGGCGCCACCCGCCAGTTTTCTCACGCCCACCTCGTCCAGAATCACGAGGTATCGGCGCTTGGGCAGTACCAGCTTGGACTTCGTCCACTTGCGGATGATGCGGATGGCGGTCTCCACGGTGGTCCCCACCATCTCCGCCACATCCCGGCGGGTGAGGGGCATGTTGATGCGGACGCCCGGGCCGCCAGGCTCTTCCTGGGCCATCCCAGGCCGTTGCAACATCGTGACCAGCATCTGGGCGATACGAGCCTCGACCGGATCGGCGGCCGACATCTTCGCCCGATACGCCTGGTAGAGGAAATCGCCCATCTGCAAAAGCGCCCCCGAGGAGACACAGGGGAATTTAAGGAACCGGTGCGTGAAATCATCCCAACGGATCTTCAGAAGGACCGTTTCGGTCAAGGTGAAAGCCGACATGCCGTAGGGGGCCCTTTTGAGGGCGGAAACATCGCCCACCAGATCCCCCTTGCCGAAAACGTGGAAGGTCACGTCGCGTCCGTTGGTGTGTTTCTGGGAAAGCTTCACCTTGCCGTCGGAGATGAAAAAAACGAATTCCGCCGCTTCCCCCTGCCTGAAAAGCGCCTGGCCGGGCGGCAGGATCTCCATCACGCAATACTTCGCCAGATCCTCCAACTCGCCGGGCACCAGCCCCTTGAAGACGGGAAAAGACGAGAGACAGGACGCGATGGTGTTCGGCGGCGAACCCGCGTCCGGATGTGAGTAAGCCATGGGAGTCATCCTCTTCCTAATGGGGGTGACGACGATTCGGCCGTTCCACGCCCGGTTTCGTTGGTTTCAACCGACGGCCACCAGGTTTCCACGCGGGTTCCCTGGCCCTCGCCACTGGAGATCTTGACTTGACCGCCGTGCCAATCCAGGATCCGTTTCACGATGGCCAATCCCAATCCCGTACCGGGCTCGCCCAGCGACCGCGCGTTGGAGGCCCGCATGAACTCCTGAAACAACAGGAACTGTTCCTCCTCCGGAATCCCGATGCCGGAATCGGAAACGGCGACCGTCAGTCCACCTTCCTTTTCCTCGATCTCCAAGCGAACCGCCCGCCCTTTGGAGGGGGTGTACTTGACGGCGTTGTCCAAAAGATTGCTCAACACCCGCTGGAAGGCCCAAGGGTCGGCGAAAAAACGGGTTTTGCCCGGTCCTCCCGTCAGCTTCATTTTGATCCCCTTGCGGCGGGCTTTTTCCTCGACCTCCTGCATCGCCCTTCGGGCGATCAGGGTGGGATCCGCTTTTTCCCTCTGATAGGGCGGATTCGGCGACTTGGATTGCGAAAGCCAAGTCAAATCGTCCACCAGCTCAGTCAACCCCCCCAAGCGAACCTTGGCCCTTCCCAACATTTCCCCGGCTTTCCCTTTGCGCTTTGGAAGGGTCACCTCCGCCGCGTCCAGGCAAGCGGACGCCGCCGCGAGGGGGTTCTTGATGTCGTGGGCGATCTGGCGGAAGAACTTGTTCTTTTGCTCGTCCAGGCGCTTCAAACCCTCATTGGCCGCCCGCAGGCGTTTCCCCGTTTCGAGAAGGGCCATCTCTTTTTTTAAAAGGTCCCCGGTAAGATTCGTCAGGAAGAACCAGAGACCCCATCCCGCCGCCGTATAGGACATCAGAAGCGCCTGCGCGTAATCCCCACCGAGCAGGAACCGCCCGCCCCACAACGGCTGGACCCGGCCCACGGCCTGCAATCCCCACAACCCCCAAGGCAAAAGCGTCGTCAACGCCGCGTAAAGCAGGCTTTCCTTTCGGGAAAGCGTCATGCCGCCGATGGCTAGGTGGAACAAGTAGATGAGGAACAACGGGTTTTCGATCCCGCCGGACCACACCAGCAAAAGGGTCAGAAGCGCCAGGTCCGCCAACATCTGAACGTGGATATGGATCCTCGCCGCCTTGGCCAGCGAAGGGCCCTCGAGGCCCTTCCCCCTCACCCGGCTCCAAATGAAACGGTAAAAACCGTTCAGCGACGCCAGAAGAACTAAAACCCAGGCCAAACGCAACGGATCGTAGGTCACCGGCGCCACCATCGGGGCCGCGAACAGGATCAGGAAACCCACGCCGGCGGCCCACCACCGAAGATCGGTGAACCATAGAAGCCGCCCCACCGGAACTTGGTCTTGCAGAATTCGCACGATCGCCCTTCACCCTCTGAACGACAGCGGTCAGTCGTCAGCCGTTGGCTTGACTCCGTGACGAACCGTTAACGGTATTTGGTTCAGGGCGCCTTTCATGAAAACCCGCTCTCAAGCGCCCAGCAGTTCCTTGACCTTCTTCAACAGCGTTTCCCGCGGCACTGGTTTTTCCAGGAAAGCGTCCACCGGAACCCACCCTCCGTCGGCCACCGGATAATCCGGAACCAGGCCGGCTTTCCGCGTGACCGCCGTCAGCATCAAAATCGGAAGTTTGGCGGTGTCCGCCTGATCCCGAAGCACGGACGCCAAACGGAAACCCTCGTCCACGCGCTCCATCATCACGTCCAGGATCAACAGGTTGGGCTTCCACTCAACGCACTTACGAAAACCCGCCTTGCCGCCCGAGGCGGTTTCCACCTCGTAGTGGTGACTTTCCAGGATGGTTCGTAAGGCGGCGACCAGATCCTGGTCGTCATCCACGATGAGAATGCGCTTGGGGTGGGTCACGGGAAGCCTTTGCGGGGGCGCTAAAGTTGATAGGTAAAGCTAGCCCCAAGGCTCGAAACAGGCCTATGACATTCGTCACATAGCCTTGTTCCAAACACCCCTATTTTGTTTCGCAGTATATCTATTAAACGGTTGTAAATTAACGATATGTGTCAATTGCCGGTTTATAACAAAAGGAATTTAACTCACTTTTGAAACCCATTAAAAAGGCTAAACCTCATAAAGATCGAACGAGTGTTCTCCACAGATCAGCGGCTCAGTCCCGGGGCCTGAATGAGGGCGGATTCGTTTTTCGCGAGAAGCTTTCTCCCTACGCCGCGCTTACAATGACCGATGGTTCTGTGACGCAACGTTCGTCCTGAAACGGAAGTGCCTGAATGAATTTCCCCATTCTCGAAATCCCCGGTATCGGCGGGGGAATGCTCATCGGGCTCGTGTCCATTTTTCACGTCTTTGTCTCGCATTTCGCGGTTGGCGGCGGGCTCTTCCTGGTTCTGACCGAGAAACAAGCCCACGCCACGAACGACAAAGCCCTCCTGGCCTATGCCCGCTCTCATTCGGTTTTTTTCGCCTTCGTCACCCTGGTTTTCGGGGCCGTCTCGGGCGTCGGAATCTGGTTTTCAATCGCCCTGGTTTCCCCCTCCGCCACCAGCGCTCTCATCCATCTGTTCGTCTGGGGTTGGGCGTGCGAGTGGGTCTTCTTCTTCGTCGAGATCGCGGCCATCCTGCTTTACACCGCGTCCTGGGAAAAGCTCGACCGTTCCACGCACGTGAAGATCGGATGGGTCTACGCCGTCTCGGCCTGGATGTCGCTCTTCATCATCAACGGCATCCTGACCTTCATGTTGACTCCCGGAAAATGGATCGAGAACGGTTCCCTTTTTTCGGCGTTTTTCAACCCGACCTTCCTTCCCTCCCTGGTCATCCGGACACTGGTGTGCCTGGCCCTGGCCGGTCTTTACGCCATGGCCACCGCGTCGCTCCAGAAGGACCTCAAGTTTCGGGCCCGATGCGTCCGCTACGCGTCGCGATGGCTTCTGCCCGCCTTTCTCGGGTTGCCGCTCGCGGGCGTCTGGTACCTCGCCTCCATCCCTTCCCTCGCGCGCCAGATCTGCACCGGCGGGGCCCCGGCCGTCACGATTTTCCTCGCGGCCACCGTGGCGTTTTCCCTCATCCTTTTCCTCTCGGTGTATTTCACGGCCTACCGGGACTCCAAGCGTTTTTCCTTTCCCCTGGCGACGCTTTTCCTGATCCTGGGTTTCATGGCCACCGGTGTCACCGAATGGGTGCGGGAAGCCGTTCGGAAACCCTACGTGATCTACGGGTATATGTATTCCAACGGCATCCTGGTGAAGGAATTGCGCGATTGGCCGGAGGGCCAGAGCCTCTTGTCCCGGGTTCCCTGGGCCCACCACCAGAAAATCCTTCCGGGCTTGGAAGCGCCGGCCGGGCGGGACATCTTCCGCGCGCAATGCGCGGCCTGCCACACGGCGGACGGCTACAACGGTCTTTCCCTACTGGTGGACGGATGGGATGAGGATTTCCTGGACAACCAGATCGACCGTTTGGACACCCTGAAAAGCTTCATGCCGCCATTCAAGGGCACGGACGCCGAACGCCGCGCCCTCTCGAAACACCTGGTCACCCTCCAGAAAATCCCGTCCCCTTCGTCGGAAACACGCCGTTTCAACAGGGGCGAGGGGCCCACAAGCCTGCGACGCCTGGAAGAATCGCTGGTGTCGTTCCTCCATTCCAGGGCGAAAAGCGGTCCCGACGAGGGAAAACCATGACCCCGATCCCCCTGGCGGACCCCTTAGGCATCCCGGCGCCGGTCTGGCTTTTACAGCAGTTGGCCTGCCTCACGTTATTCCTTCATTTCATCGCCATGAACCTGGCCCTGGGCGGCTCGTTATTGGCGGTCATGGCGTTAGGACGCGGAAAGGGCTCCGGCGGCCTCCTCGCGGCCTGGTTTTTCCGCCTCCTGCCTTCCCTGGTGGCGGCGGTCATTTCCACGGCCATTCCCCCGTTTCTCTTCCTCCAAGTGCTCTATGGGCCTTTTTTTTACACGGCAAGCGTGTTGATGGCGGCTCCCTGGTTCTCGATCCTGTTCCTGGTGACGGGCGGCTATCTTTTGGCCTACCTTCTTTACTTCCGCTGGAATTCCCTCAAGCGCCAAGCGCCGTGGATCGGCGCAGGCGTCGTGGTTCTCTTCTCCGCGGTGGCGCTCATCCTGACATCCCAAACCTTGTTAGCCACGCATCCTGAAAGGTGGCAAGCCCTCTACGGGAACCCTCATCTAGGTCTTTCCCTGGACCTGGGACCGCGCGATTTTTGGCCTCGGCTCCTGCACAGCCTGTTGTCCGCCCCAGCCGTCGCGGGCGTGTTTTTCGCGCTCGTGGGGCAATACTGGATACGCCAAGGCCGTCCCGAAGGCCCTTGGACCTTCCGTTTCGGCGCCGGGTGGTTCATCTCCACCACCTCACTTCAAGCGGGCGTGGGCCTCTGGCATTTTCTTTCCCAATCTGAAATCTCCCGGCACGCGGCCTGGGGAGGAGACGTCGCGATCACCGGTTCTTTCGTGGCGGGGCTTTCCTTCGCGGCGCTCGCCATCGTCCTCGTCGCGATCGGCCTCGCAAAAAACCGCGCCCTGGGCTGGGTCTGGGGTGGTTTCATCTCCGTCCTGTTGGCCGTCTATTCGATGACGTCC
>CAZSKE010000053.1:6659-9570 GCA_964607325.1 uncultured bacterium
CCTGCGGATGGAATTGCGCGACGTCGAGTTGAATCCGTACCTAGAGGGGATGTGGAAGGTGAAGCCCCAATGGGCCCTGATCACGACGTTCCTGCTCTTGTTCCTGGGCGGACTGACGACGGTGGGCTGGATGATATGGAAGGTGTTCGGAAAATCCCATAAGTGATTTGAATATCGATCGAGGTTCAGCTCTCGCGCGCCCCGGGAAATTCGGGAGGCTCGCGCCAACGAGTCAAGGAACCCGGCGTTCGCCCCGTTTCTTCCTTTTTCGAAATGATTTCCCGGGAGGGGGCAACAGCGTCTCGGCCTCCGCGAACACCACCTTTCCTCTCAGGACGCAACCTTCCATGCCCGGCTCGCAGGCTTTGCGCGTGCGCTTGCACTGGTCGTTGATTTGGTGGGGACAGGAGAAGCTGGACAACCCAAACCTCCCTCAGGCTCCGTTAGCCGTTGGTAATCGCTTGATTCAAAAAAGCCATTTCCGCCACTCCGCGGTGGAACTTCGCGGAGTTCCCATCCCTCAACATATCCGCGGGAGTTGCTCGCCCGAGAGCATCTCCATGACGCGATCGCTTCCCAAGGGGGTTTTAAGAAACACCCTGGATCGATTTCCGGCCCTTTTTTCAGTCCGCCCGATCCGGACGGCTCCCATGGACACCTTCACGGTTTTAAGGGCCGCCAGGGCCCTTTCCGCCTGATTTTCGGGCACATAGACCGCGAAACGCCCCTCATTGGCCACGTAAAAGGGGTCGAGCCCGAGGATTTCACAGACCGAATGGACGGAAGGGGGGATCGGGATTCGGGCTTCCTCCACCCAGGCGTCCGTTCCAGAATCCCGAGCGATCTCGTTCAACGCGGAGGACAACCCGCCCCTGGTCAGGTCCCTTAAGCAGTGGATCTCCACTCCGGAGGCGAGAAGCGCTTCGACGGCCCGCCAGAGCGGGGCGCAATCCGAAACCATGTCGGTCTCGAAAGCCAACCCGTCGCGCACCGCCAAGATGGCCACGCCGTGTCTTCCCAGGTCGCCTGAAACCAGGATGGCGTCTCCCGGTTTCACGGATTCCGGGCCAATGGAAAGCGAGTGTTCCACACGGCCCACCCCCGCCGTGGTAACGAACAACTGGTCCCCCTTGCCCGCGTCCACGACCTTGGTGTCCCCCGTCACGATCGCGACGTCGGCCTCGTCGGCCGCGCGCTTCATGGATTCAGCCACGCGTTGGAGCGTCTCCACGGGCAATCCCTCCTCCAGGATGAAGGCGGCCGACAGGGCCAGGGGTTTCGCCCCCGACATGGCCAAGTCGTTCACTGTCCCGTTGACGGCGAGGGCGCCGATGTCCCCCCCGGGGAAGAAAAGCGGTTTGACCACGTACGAATCCGTGGTGAAGGCGATGCGCCCCGTGGACGAAAGCAACGCGGAATCGTGGCGGGAGGACGGGTCCGTGGTGCCGAAAGCCTTTCGGAAAACCCGTTCAACGAGGTCATTCGTCAGGATGCCGCCGCCCCCGTGCGCCAATTGGATTCGGTCGCCGCCGGGAAGGGGGACCGGGCAATGGAGCTGGAAGTTGTCGTTTCGTTCCGTCATGAAATACCTCAATGAAATTAGGAATTCGGAATGCGCCATTAGGAATTAAAGGCTTGTCCTCAACTCATTCCGAATTCCAAATTGCCGTTTCCTGTCCGCTACCTTTTGTACCGGTAGTACGCCGCGCAGGCGCCCTCGCTGGAAACCATGGGCGCGCCCAACGGGTTTTCCGGGGTGCAACGCTTTCCGAAAGCTTCGCACTGGTACGGACGTATTTTTCCCGTCAACACTTCCCCGCTCCGGCAAAGAGGCGATTCCTCGGCCGTCACGCCCCGCACGTCGAACCGCGTTTCCGCGTCGAAGGAGGCGTAGGCCTCCTGGAGCCCCAGGCCGCTCTGGGGGATTTCCCCCAGCCCCCGCCACTTGCGTTTCACGACGCGGAAAACCCTCGCGATCAGGTCACGGGCCTGGGGATTCCCCTCGTTCCGGGCCGCGCGGACATACTGGTTTTCGACTTCGCAGCGTCCCTCTTCCAGCTGTTTCACGCACATCCGGATTCCCTGAAGGATGTCCAGGGGCTCGAAACCCGTGACCACGATGGGCACCTTGAATTTTTCGGCCACCGGGCCGTATTCGCTCGTCCCCATCACGGCGCAGACGTGGCCCGCCGCCAGGAAGCCCTGGACCTTGTTTTCGGGGTCTTTCAGGATGGCCTCCATGGCGGGAGGCACCAACACGTGGGAAACCAGGATGGAGAAATTTCGAAGGCCTTCCCGCTCGGCCTGGTAGATCGCCATGGCGTTGGCGGGCGCCGTAGTCTCAAAACCCACGGCGAAAAACACCACTTCCCGCCCCGGGTTCTCGCGCGCGAGTTTCAAGGCGTCCAGGGGGGAATACACGATCCGGACGTCCCCTCCGGCGGCCTTGGTCCGCAAAAGGTCGGAGGAGGAGCCAGGCACCCGCAACATGTCGCCGAAGGAGGTGAACAGGACGTTCGGTTTTCGCGCGATCGCGATGGATCGGTCGATCATCTCCACGGGTGTTACGCAAACGGGGCAACCCGGCCCATGCACCAGGGTGAGATTCTCGGGGAGAAAGTCCTCCAAGCCGTGTTTGACGATGGAATGGGTCTGGCCCCCGCAGATTTCCATCAGGGTCCAGGGCCGGGTGACCCGCCGATGGATGTCGCCGGAAAGGGCCTTCGCCATGGCGGGATCGCGAAATTCATCGAGGTACTTCACGGCTTCCCCTCTAATCGACGGCTGAGCAATAGAACAGCCGATCCATAGACCTCGGTTTCGAAGTGGTTTTCCCTACGGCTCGCTTGTTCCACCGCTCAACGGCTCCAGCAGTCCCACCGAGACCGCTACACTTCCCACATTTCATCCG
>CAZSKE010000054.1:0-9517 GCA_964607325.1 uncultured bacterium
AGAGTGGGCTCTAGGAGTAACTTAATGGGTGGTACAAACTTGGGGGGCAGGCCAAGGAGTGGCTACCGGTTGGTGTTTCCTGCGACGCCGCTTGATGATACTCAACTAGGAAATATATATAATAAAGTTCGATGTGGTATGTATCACAACGGTTACATTAAAATGGGTGTTTTAATAAGCGGGGGACATCCGCACACACTGAATATAGACGCTAATGGTACAATTTTAATCAACCCGCATACTTTGGTAAGGGACATTCAACAACATTTTGATAAATACATAAGCGATATAAAATCGTCCAGTAATACAACGGCCCGCGCTAACTTCGATTCATATTTCAATAGTGTGTGATGCGCGCCTCCAAAGAATGACCTTGTATAAGCTACGAATTCTATTTTGGACTAATTGGGCCTTAAAGGCGGACGAGGCACCAAAAGGTTCTAGAACTGAATTCTCGTGGGTCTTCAAAAGGGTGGAAAGTGGTACGTAAAAGTTCTATAACCGAATCCGGCTGGGCCGCCATATAGCAGAGTTGCCAAGAAACACTTAAGCCTCGTACCGTGATGGCATAGCCATCTCTGGTACGGGGCTTTTCTATTGATGGCAACACGCTATATGGTGCACCCTATTTCCGCCTGAACCAACAACCAATAACGATTAACCTATAACCGTCTTTTTCAATCTCACGTGCGCGCTGGGGAGGGCGTAACGGCCCCAATCCTTGCCCGAGACCCAGCGAGATCCCGAGGGCGCGCGCCATCTCTTGGGGACGATCGCGCGGTACATCCGGACCTCGATCTTGTGGTGGGTGATTGGGTGCACCCTTCGGGTCAAGACCCGCTTTTCGAGCTTCAGGCCCAGCTCCTTCTTCAGCGTCCGCAAAGCCGCGGGATGGTCGTGCCCCAAGGCGCTTGGGAATTCCCACAAGCCTTTCAACCACCTGGCCGTATCCGGCCGACGGCGCAACAGGACTTTCCCGTTCGTTTCGACCAGGGCGGCCGCGCTGAAGACGCGCACCGTCGGGTGGCTTTGCGCGAGGCGGGGAAACTTGTCCTGGGATCGGGCGCGGAAGGCCTGACATCGGGATTTCAGCGGACAGAGAGGACAAAGTGGTTCCGCCGAGTGGCAAACGGTGGCCCCCAATTCCATGACCGCCTGGTTGTAATCGCCCGGGCGGTGGGTGGGAAGAAGACGCTCGGCAAGCGCCCACAGCTTTTGGTGGGCCTCGCCGGTTTTGAGGTCGCCCTTCAGGCGAAAAAGCCTGGCGTAGACGCGGATGACGTTCCCGTCCACCAACGGATAGGGCTTTCCGAAGGCGATCGAAAGGATGGCTCCGGCGCTGTAAGGTCCCACGCCGGGGAGGGCGCGGAGGGTTTCCGGGGTGTCCGGCAGGCGACCGCCGAAGAACGTCACGACCATCCGGGCGGCTTCCCGAAGATTCCGGGCCCGGCGGTAATACCCCAGGCCTTCCCAACGCTTGAGGACTTTCTCCTCGGAAGCCTTGGCGAGGGACATCCAATCGGGAAACGAGCTCATCCAACGCTTGTAGTAGGGAATGACGGTGGCGACCTGGGTCTGCTGGAGCATCATCTCGGACACGAAAACCGCGTAGGGGTCCTTCGCGCGGCGCCAGGGCAGGTCGCGTTTGTTCGCGTCGTACCAGGCGAGAAGGGGACGGGAAAAACCGGGCCGGGTCAAGAAACGAGGCCGGTCACTTCGTAGGACTTCACGGGTTCGGAAAAGCCCTTGAGCGGCAAAGGCTCGAGGGGCATGGCGGCGACTTGCCCTTTCAGCTTCTTGTAAACCGCTTCCGAGACGAGGATTTGGCCGGGGGCGGCCTTGGCGCATAGGCGGATGGCCAGGTTGACTTCCTCTCCGATGACCGTGTAGTCGATGCGCCGCTCGGAACCCAGGTTTCCCGCCACCACGAAACCACAGGCGATCCCCATCCCCGCGGCCAGGGGAGGGGCCCCGCGGTGAGAGCGCTCGTCGTTGAGCTTCTGGAGGGCCGAACGCATTTCCAGCGCGCAACGAACGGCGGACAGCTCCTTGTCGTCGATGGGAACGGGGGCTCCCCACAAGGCCAGGAGGGAATCTCCCATGAACTTGTCGAGGGTGCCCTGGTGGTCGAACACCGTTTCCTCCATGCGGCCGAAATACTCGTTCAAGTCCGCCACCAGCTTGTCCGGGGCCAAGTGCGAGCTGAAGGCCGTGAAACCCCGGAGATTGGTGTGGAGGATCGCGCATTCGCGGCGTTCCCCCTTGAGCGCCACGCCATCCTCGGAAGAGAGAAGCTGACGCGCCGTTTCGGGGGAGACGTACTTGCCCAGGATATGAGTGACTCGTTCCCGCTGGCGGAGGTTGGTCATCATGCGGTTGAAGGCGGTTTCCAGGTCGCCCAACTCGTCCTTGGATCGAACCGGAACCTCGGCGGTGAGGTCGCCCCGGCCCGCCTGATCCGCCGCGCGGCGCAGTTCCGCGAGGGGAAGGGTCACGCGTCGGGAGGCGAGAAACGCGAACGCGTAAGCCGACGCCAGGGCCAACAAGGCCAACAACTGGAGGGGCATCTTGAGATGGCGCCGCCATTGCGCCGCGCGATCCATCGAATTCAGGATGACGAGGTGTCCGTGGGTTTGACCCCGTGGGTCGGCGAGGGGATAAAACAAAGCCAGGTATTTGTCGCCGTTCAAGGTGACCGGCTGGGGTCTCACGAGGTTTTCCCCGCGGAGCCAAACCTCGGCTTGGCCGGCCGAAGCCGCGAGGGCTTCCACCAACGTGCCGTTGTTGGAATCCTTCCAGGTGGAAGCGAGCACCTTTCCGCCCGCCTCGAAGGCCGCCTCGGAAGGGAAACCGCGCCTCAGCTCCAGGGCCAGGTTCCGGTCGAGCGGGAACCCCAGCACGATGGCGCCCACGATTTTTTCATCGGCCGTTTGAAGGGGGAGACTGGTCGTTTGGTAAAACACGGGCTCGTTCGGGTTCGCGGGGGATATGTAAAGCCAGGCGCCGTCGACCGGGCGGCCCGAGAGGGCCTCCCGCACCTGCGGCCAGTCGGTGAGAATCCGGGGCGTCTCGTTTTCGCGAGCGACCTTTTCGGGCACGGGAGCGCGTTTATCCTGAAGAGCCAGGATTTCCTCGGAGGGTTGGGTGGAATCGAAAAGAACGCGGCCCTCGGCGTTGGTCAGCACGAAAAGAGGCGAAGCGGCGAGATCCCGCAATGCCAGGCAGAGTTCGGGAATGGAAGGGGGAGCGGGGAACGGGCCCAGGAACGGGTCGGGGCTCAAGGCGTCGGCGACACGGGGGTGGCTCGCGACGGCCAAAGCGCGAGCGCGCAAGCGATCGGACCGGGTTTGGAGCCCCTGTTGAAAAAAGGAGAGGGTATCGGTCAGGCCCGTTATGACCGTTTGTTGGCTGGTGGTGGAAAGACGGGTGTTCAGGAAAAAAAGAACCCCACCCAAAACCAAGAGCGTCAGCAAAACCGACGCGCCCAGAAATCTGTCGCGAAGCGTGAACGTTGGCGGCACCTTGGGATCCCCGATGGTTGGAGGTTGTGAAACGCCCACAAGCGGGCCCCATTGTACCTTTTGCCCGAGAGGGGACCCACTTCCTTGTGTTCGATCCCGCGGGCCTAAGGCCCGCGCGAGGACATGGGGGTGACCCTCGCTTCGTATGGGCGAACCCGAGGTTCGCGAATTCGGAGAGCGAGGAAGGCCGTAGGGGAATCACGACTTGTTGCCGTGGAGATTATACCTTATGGCCGAATAGCGCATATAGGCCCAAATTCACATCGGCTTCTTCATCCCAAGTATGTGGTCAAGAACGTGGCGTGTCGCCACCGCGTGACGGTCACGTTCATGCCCCTCCCGCGCCTTGTCCAAGCGGGCTTTTGGGGTTTCAGCGGCTGAAGAGGTTCGTCGCGAGTGTGGAGGCTTCCTCCAACCATTTGCGGCGTTGGGCGGGGGAACTGGCCACGATCACGTTGAAAACACGGCGACGGAATTTTTTCACGCCGCAGAACCCGAAGATGCACTTCTTCCAGAGGCCCTCCAACGGGTCCCCGAAGACCTCATGTTCGCGACGGGAATACGTGTCGCTCGTGTTGAGGACCAGGGCCGCCTTGGCGCGCAACAACCCATCGGGGACCCCCTCGCCGGAATCCCCCGCCTTGAACTCGTACGCCACGCCCGGCCGAAGGACCCGGTCCACCCATCCCTTCAGGATCGCGGGAGGTTGTCCCCACCAATTGGGATGCACGATGACGATTCCCTCGGCCTCGGCGATTTCCTCGCAATGGGTTCTCACCAACGGCGGAAGATCCGCGTCGCGCTCCAATTCCAGAGCGGTGAAAAGCGGGTCGAATTCCTCGTCGTAAAGGTCGTGAAGGACGACAGTGTGTCCCTCCGACTTGAGCGCGTCCCTCACCGCGTGGGCCAAGGCGTGGTTGAAACTGCCTTGGCGGGGGTGGGCCAGGATGATGGAGACGTGAATCGCGTTCGATTTCTTGGGGTTCGCCATGGGTGTCTCCGCGAATGAAGGTCCGTCTCAAAGGCCCCGAAGGCCGGGCTGGATCGACGGGAACAACCGTTCATCGGTGTGGGGTATGAAAAGCGCCGCCGTGTAATGCTCATAGTACCGGGGCTCGTCGCCTAGGTCCAGGTACTGAATCAGGGGTTTCATTTCCTCCAGTTGGGCGCGCGATTCCGAGGAGGTCAGAAGCCTGGCGGCGCCGGTCAGGGAAGCGTTGCCGATATAACGGAATTTCGAGCGGGGAATGTCCGGCAGGAGTCCCAAAGTCACCGCCTTCTCGAAATCCAGCGAGCGTCCGAAACCCCCGGCGATGTACAAGTGTTCCAGGTCGTTGAAACCGGCCCCGATCCGCTCCAACAACAAGGAACAAGCGGAGTAAATGGCCGCCTTGGCGCGCAAGACACTCTCGATGTCCGTCTCGAAAAGGGTGAGATCCTCCCCGAGGGCGGTCTCCGGTTCCGGGCAGACGACATAGCGGGACCGGCGCCCGTCCTTTTGAATGAAGGGCGACCCTTTTTCCCGGACGAGTTTTCCGCCCGAATCCAGGAATCCCTTGAGGTAAAGATTCGCGAGGAGCGTCAGGACGCCCGAGCCGCAAAGCCCGCGAGGTTTCGCGCCGCCGATGGTGGAAAAGGACGCCTGGCCGGTCGAAGGGTCCACTTCCACCTTGTCCACGGCTCCCGGGGCCGCGCGCATCCCGTGCGACAGGCCGCCACCCTCGAAGGCGGGTCCCGCCGAACAAGCGCAGGCCAGGAAGAAACCGCCGTCGCCGATCACGACCTCGCCGTTGGTTCCGATGTCGATCAGGAGGTTGAGCCGGCCGGTGGGACGGGATAGCGCGGTGCACAACATCCCCGCCGTGATGTCGCCCCCCACGTAATTGCCCACGGCGGGCGGGAAGAAGACCGGCGCTTCAGGCGAGATCCGCAGACCCACCTCGGAGGCTTTGAGCGCGAGTTGGGCGATCCGCGCGGGGTGAAGTTCCTGGCGGAGGTAGTTCGGGTCCAACCCCAGGAGCAGGTGGATCATGGTGGGGTTGCCCGCCACCACGGCCGAGGTGATCTTGTCCGGCGGGAGACCGGCCTCGCGGGTGGCCGCCTCCAGAAGACGGTTGAGGGTCCCCAAGGCCCGGCGTCTCAGGTCGCGCAATCCTCCGGGTCGTTTGGCGTACTCCATGCGCGAGATGACATCGGATCCGCATTGGACCTGGGCGTTGTAGTCCACGAAGGAGGAGAGAACCCGGCCGTCCGCCAGGTGGATCAGCTTGACGGCGGCCGTCGTGGTGCCCAGATCGGCCGCGAGGCCGTAGTCGCCGCTTGAGGGAGGGGTGAAGGGCCCGTCGAAGGATAGCGGGTCCGCCAAGGCGGCGTCATCGCCCAACGCGGGGGTGGGATCCGCCTCGAGAGCGTGGAATTCCGGCACGAAAACCGTGACGTCGGTGTCGCGAACCTTGGAATGACAGGCCAGGACATGGCCTCCCTCCACCCAGTGGGCGGGCAGGGTGGAGGCCGCTGATTGATCGACCGATCCGGCGACCAGGCGCACCACACAACCGCCGCAGGAGCCTCGGCCGCCGCAAGGGGCTTCCAGGGGGGCTTCGGCCAAGCGGGCGGCTTCGACGAGGCTCGTCCCCGGCGGGACGTCCACGGATCGGCCGGAAGGTTGAAAGGTGACAAGCGGCATGAAAACCCCAACCAGGCTTATTGAACCGGCTGTCCGCGGGACCTATCGGGCTTGTGAAAAACCTTCAAAGCCTCGCTTTGGCAAAGCTCTCGATGTCCCCGGCTTCCTGGGGCCCCACCAGGATTTTCCACCCCGGAAGGTTTTCCTCCAGTTCCCCCGAGATCGTGGACACGTATCCGGGGATGACCAGGCTTCGGGTGTCCACTTGGGTCTCGAAACCCGTCTCCTTGATGAACTGGGCGACGCGCGTTCCGTTGAACTTGCCGGCCGCCCAAGCCGTCAAGACGCTCATGCCCTCGCATTCCGGCACGACGAGCCAGGCCGAAAGCCCGGCGTTCTCGATCTCACCGGACACGATGAAGTACGTCAACGAGAAGTTGGTGGTGACGAACACCGGGGATTTCCGCCCCGGCTCGCCGATGGGGTACACCTTGGGTTCCACCTGGATGGGCTTCTGGGGGTCGGTGAAGAGATTCAGGCGAAGGGTCATCAAGGGGGACAGTTGAGCTGGGTCGAATTCGGGCAACACGACGATGCCCCCGTACTTGGCGATTTCCGTCACGGCCGACACGGTGGTTTCCATGGGATCGCCGGACAGGAAACGGAGGGAGGGGTAACCCAGGGCTTTCACGTTTTCCAGGAGGGCTGCCCGGCGGGACACGGTGTTCAGGAGGAACCGATCGCGAAAACCCGTCTCGGGGAACTCGAGCAGGAGGTCGTTGAATCCGCCTTGCTTGACGCGCGTCGTCAAAGCCGAGAGGGAATCCAGGTCGGGAGCGGTCACCGCCAACGCGTGGCCGTTCTCACGGGCGGCCCGGGCCAGGATGTCCACGCTGGAGGCGTCCGCCGAGGCCAGAACGCTGTGGGAACCCCTCAGGGCCTCGGCGCACTGGGCCAGAGTCCGCGGATCGCGGCTTCGGAGGACGAGCCCGCGTCCGGACGCTTGGGCGGCCTTGCGGGCGAGGTTGATGAACGTCTCGGCGGAGGCCTGGCCCTGGGTCACGGCCACCAAATCGATCCGGAAGCTTTCGCCGACCCGGTCGAAACGGTAATCCGACACGCTGGCGAGTTTCCGGTCCAGGGAAACGGGATCCCCTCCGGCCACGAGCTCCACCGCCAGGGCGGTGGGGCTGATGAAGGTCTTCTCGTGCCGATAAAGGACGGTTTCCCCCCCCACCGAAAGCTTTCCCTCGGGCCCCAAGGCGAGGGTTTTCACGGGGGGTTCGGAGGACGCGCCAAGCGTTTGCTTGGCCTCGGGAGAGGCGTGGGGGCACTGGCTGATTTCCGCTTTCTTGGACGCCATCTTCATGGCGAAGGCCAGGCAAGTGGAGGAACCGCAATCCTTGCAGTTCGTGCCGGGAAGGAGCTTGTTGATCTGGAGTCCGGTCAATGCCATGGGTGGGTATCCTCGACCGCGTCCTCGCCACCCCCAACCGCTTTGAATTCCATCGCGGTCCAAGGGGTGGGCGGATTTCCTCCGGGTGTATCCAGGGGTTCTTGGGGCGCTTGGAGCGAGCCAGGGAGGTGTGGGTGGTTCATGGTCGCGCGTCCGTCAGGTCCATGGCGGCCTTCTTGACGGCCTTCACGGCCTCCGGGTGGTACAACACGAGGAGATCGGCTCCCGCGTACAGAAAACTCATGGCCGTGGAGGTTTCCCACAACGCGGCGCGCCGAGCGAGGCTTCCCCAAGCCGGGAAATCGGCCTCGGAAGCCTTGAATTCCTTCGTCTTGGCGCACTCAAACCCGACGGGGACGATCATGGGCTGGGCCAGCGGTTTGTCGCCGCCCAAGGCGGTCATCCGGATTCTCTCCATGATGGAATAGGAATACTCGACGCCGTAACCCACCGCGCTCGCCATGGGGTCGATGACGATCTTGCCCGGGGGCAGGCCCATCTGCCCCATCAGGATGCAGATCTGCTTGGTGATGTTGACGTCCAGAGGCCCTTGGGCCACCACGGTGTGCCCGTACGCCAGGGCCGCGCCCGTGATGGATTTGTAGTTGTTCTGCTCGGCCCAGTTCAAGAGCAGGTTCTCGCCCGCGAAGGAGGAAGCGACGGCCTTCATCACCTCGTTGATCTTCTCGAAATGGTTGTGGCCGGTCACGATGAGGGGCACGTCCACCGCCGACAAGACGGCCCGGACGGTTTCCACGGCCTGGGCCGCCGTCCGATCGCCCCGTTCGGGGTGGGTGGAGTCGAGTCGCACGCTGATCATGTCGGCGCCGTATTGATTGACGCAAACCTTGGCCATGGCCGCCGGATCGTCGAGGAGGGGCCCGAAAAGATCCCTCAGGACGACGGGGTAATTATCGGAAACACGGTCGAAGACCTCCATGGCCACCAGCGGCCGATGAGGTGTATCGCCCTCGAACGAGTGGAAAGGCATGGCGGTGGAACCGCCGAGCGGAAGCGACGCGCGCCGGGTCCCGCCTTCCTCGCGGGTGGCGCCCAACTTCACCGTCGCGATGGGGATCTCGGACTTTTGACGTGGAACGCGGAAAGTCTTTGCCGAGAGCCTGTCCGTCACGGCGGGCTTTTCCCCCACCGAGGAGGGGGCCACGCCGAGAGCCCGAAGGATTTCCCGCAGGGCTTTTTCGCCTGACGCGCCCCCGGTCAAGCCTTGGGAGGCGGTTTGGCGGAGAAAGTCGAGCACGGATCCGGGGAGAACGTTCCCCGGTGAAGCGGGCTCGGCCGCGACAGCCGAGGACGGGGCTTTCGGGGGCGCGGGGGAAGAGTCGACGTCCGGGGCCTCGGCGTCCGACGAGGCGATGAAGGAGGACATGTCCTCCATGGCGAGCGCCGGGTGCCCCACCTTTTGAAGGTGGGATTTGATCGCCTGGGGTGAGCACCCCACGGTTTCGTCCGCGATCTGCTCCAAAAGGCCCTTCCAGCCCCGGGATTCGAACAGACGATTCAGGTCGGCCGCCAGCGTGTCCTTGAGGCCCTTGGGCATCCACACGATCCGGCGGTGGCCCCCCTCGCCCCAAAGGAACTTGGGCGAGGTCAGGAAGACCTTTCCGATCCCCATGAAACCGGGGGTCTGGGACCCGCCGCCCACGTTGCCGGCCAGGGAGGAAAAGGACATGCCGGCGGGCGTGTCCCCCAGGTATTCCCGGTTCACCACCATGACGCCGTTCAAGTCGGGCACGTAAGCCACGATGGCCTCGAAACAACCGCAGGAGGTCATGGGCCGATCCATGAGGGAATACATGCCGTAGCAAGCGATGGCCTTGTGGCTGGCCGCGTACACGTATTCGTTCACGCCCCGGAAGATGCCTTTTTTCGCGTCCAGGCACTCGCCCTTGGCCA
>CAZSKE010000055.1:0-4453 GCA_964607325.1 uncultured bacterium
CCGCCCGCTGGCGGGCCAAGCGCGAATCCCGACCACTCTCATGAAGCCGGAGTATTGGCGCGAATGAGCGAACGGAAGAGGGTTTCTTGAACCGCGGCGCATTTCACGAAATAAGGATGGCCTTGACGACAGGGCTTATTCTCGGGGTTCTTGGAACCGCGGGATTGGCTTCGGCCTGCCCTTGCGAGAACAACCTATTGGAAGGACTCACGATGCCCGCCACCCTCACCTTTCACGTGGATCAGCAAGGGCCGATCATCAGTCCGCTCTTGTACGGCGTATTTTTCGAGGAAATCAACCGCGCGGGCGAGGGCGGCCTTTGGGCCGAGATGATCCAGAACCCTTCTTTCGAGGATGACGCCCGGACGCCGAAGTCTTGGACCGTCCACGGACCGGTCAAGGCGACACTCGACACCACGTCGCCCCTGAACCCCGTCAACCCCACCGCCCTTCGGCTTGAGTTCGCGAAGCCCGGGGGAAGGCTCGTCCATCGGGGTTTCAGCAGGGAAAAGGGAAAGGACCACCCGGCGGACGCGGGTGGGCTGGACCTGAAAAAGAAAAAGGCGCTCCGACTTTCGCTCTATCAACGAGGGAACGCGCCGTTGCAAGCGCGATTGATGGGTCAGAACGGGAAGCTCCTCGCGAAAGCGTCGCTACCCGCCCCGGACGCCACCTGGCGCAAAGTGGAGACGATCCTGACGCCTTTGGCTTCCGATGTGGACGGAAGCCTCGTGCTGACGGGAAAATCCTCCGGGACGATTTGGATCGATCATGTCTCGTTGACGCCGGTGGAGACGTGGAAAGGGCACGGCCTTCGGCCGGATTTGGCCGAAAAGATCGCGGCCATGAAACCCTCCTTTGTTCGTTTCCCCGGCGGCTGTTTCGTGGAAGGTTGGAATCGCGCCAACGCCCTGCGTTGGAAGGACACGATCGGGGACCCGGCCGCGCGCCGCGGCGTGCAGAACCTGTGGGGTTATCGAACCCACGGCCATTTTGGGGTCCATGAATTCCTTCAATGGTGCGAGGACCTGGACGCGGAGCCCCTGTATGTCATCCAGTGCGGCATGGGCCACGGTTACAGCGTTCCCCTGGAGGAGATGGGCGAATGGGTCCAGGACGCCCTGGACCTGGTGGAATACGCCCGAGGCGCGGTGGACAGTCCGTGGGGCGCGAAAAGGGCCGCGAACGGCCATCCCGAGCCGTTTAAACTCAACTTCCTGCAGATCGGGAACGAGAACGGCGGGCCGGAATACGAGGAAAGGTACGCGTTGTTCTACGACGCGTTGAAGGCGGCTTATCCCGACCTCCGTTTGATCGCGAACAACTGGGCCGGCGGGATTCCGCGGTCCCGTCCCGTGGAGATCCAGGACGACCACTATTACCTGGACGCCGAATCCTTCATGGGCATGGCGGACCAATACGCGGCGCACAACCGCGAAAACCCCAAAATCTACGTCGGGGAATACGCCGTGACCAAGAAATGCGGCGCGGGAAACCTTCGGGCCGCCCTCGGCGAGGCGGTTTTCATGACCGGGCTGGAGGCCAACGGCGACGCGGTGGTGATGGCTTCCTACGCCCCCCTGCTCGTGAACCCCGCCTGGAAGGCCTGGAACCCCAACGCGATCGTCTTCGACAAGGGACGGTCCTACGGGACGCCGTCGTATCACACGCAAGTGTTGTTCGCCGCGAACCGGATCGACCAGGTGTGCCCGACGTATTTGGAACAGATGCCGTTGCCCTTTCCCGCGCCCAAGGGCAGGTTTGGCGTCGGGACCTGGGCCACCGAGGCCGAATTCAAGAATGTCACCTTCACGACCTTGGACGGACAAAGGGTCTTCGAGAGCGATTTCACCCGAGGCATGAGGGATTGGAAACCCGTCAAGGGGGATTGGAAGATCCAGGACGGCGCTCTTCGCCAGACGGGAAGGGGCAACTTCTTTTCCGTGGCCGAGATCATCGGGAGCGACTGGGGGGACGGGAATTACCAGCTCCAGGCCCGGAAGATCGACGGCGCCGACGGGTTCCAAATACAGTTCCAAGCGGATGAGGAAGGGCAACAAAAGGTCTGGAACCTGGGTGGTTGGGGCAACGTTCAGCACGGCCTGCAGGGGATCGCGGGCGAGCCTAAACAGCCAGGCGCGATCGAGGCGGGTCGTTGGTATGACGTCCGGATCGAGTTGATGGGGCCCCGGATCCGGTGCTACCTCGACGGGCAATTGACGCAGGAGGTGGTTCGAGCCGTTCCGCAACGGCTGTACGCCGTGGCCGGTTTCACCCGGGATGGGCGGGAATTGATCGTCAAGGCCGTCAACACGGGCGCGGGGGCGGTGAAAACCACCTTCAACCTGGGCGCCCTGAAAAAGGTGGCCTCCACGGCCAAGATGACCGTGCTGACGTCAAAGGACCTGGAGGACGAGAATTCGTTCGCGAACAAGTCCAAGGTGGTTCCGGTGGAGTCGACGGTGACGGGGATCGGCAAGACTTTCACGCGCTCGTTGCCGGCCCGTTCCATCACCGTGTTGAGGCTTTCGGTGACGCGCTAAAGGCGAACCGACCGGCCACCCACGATCGCGGTTATGGGCCACAGAGGCGCGCCCGGCGTCGCCCCTTCGACGGTGCGTCTCTGGGGCCCCAAAGGTTTGGGTCGTCGGCCGGGTGTCGCTTTCGTTATTCGATGGCGAGAAGGACCGCCGAGAGCGGCTCCAGTTTGTACGCGAGGACGCCGGACACGACCTGGCCTTCGCCCAATTTTTTCACGTCGGGGGACGCTTCCCCGAAACCGTAGGCCTTAAAGGTCGTGTAGGCGCCGCCGTCCGTGGATAGGGACAGGGGCGCGAATTCCTTCTGGCTCTTGTTGATGGCCACCACCCAGAGTTTTCCCGGCTGTTTTTTGTCCGTCGCGGCGTAAACCGACAGACGCTCCACATCGGGGTTGTCCACGGCCACCGACGTGTCGCCGAACGCCGCGCCCTTGCCGTCGTAGTTGCGGTACAGTTTGAAGGCCGCGCCCGGGTAGGGTTTCCAGTCGGACCAGAGGCAGGCCAAGTACACGCCCTCCCGCCCGTACACGCCCAGGACATCGGCTTGGGCCAAACCGCCCGACACCTTGTCCCCCGCGCCGTAATCGTACTCGGTGATGCCCAATTTCGTGCCCGGGTACCACTTGGCGACCTTCTCCTTCAGCCAGGGGATCAGGCGGATCGGCTGGCCGCCCGTGGAATGCTGGGTGATCCAACTTTTTTCCACGTACGTGGGGTCCCACAAACTGCGCGGGGCCTGGAGACGCGCGTCGACGGAATCGGGAGAAGTGTCGCCCTCGGTGATGCGCTTGCCGTTGCCCTGGGCCTCGGGATAGAAGTGAACGTCCAGCACGTGCAGGAGCCTCCGGCCGTTGGATTTCTCCAGTCCGGACGCGCGGTCCAGGTAGAAGTCCAGGAAGGTCCCGTACTTGGCTTTCCATTCGGCGGAATCCGGCGCGTCCTGGAGGGTGCGAAACTCCTGCCAGCCGTAGGCCACCGGGCCCAGAACCATGGCCGAGGGGTCGAGACGCGTGATCATGGAGGCGTATTGCTCGGTCTTGTTCACCAGTTCGTCGTAGCGGACCGGGTTGGGGTGGATGCGCGGATGGGTGGACTTCCAGAGGGCCGGCTCATTGTCCAGGTTGTAGAACTTCACCCCCCCCTTGTCGGCGGTGCCGAACTTGGAGATGAGGAATTGCACCAGCTCGTCCCCGTAGACGGCCTTGTCCCGGAGATTGGGCGGGAACTTGGGTTTCCCCTTTCGTCCCCTCAGGAAGGGGGCGTTGCGCACCCAGCGCTTCGAGGGGGCCATTTCCTGCTCCGTCACGGTGCCGTTGGTGTCACCGGTCACGTAGTCCACCATGGGGATCGTGATGACGGAATCCATCTTGAGGGATTTGGCGTTCTCCACGAAGTGCTCGAAGATGGCGCCCGGCTGGTCGCAATCGGAGAGTTTGTAGCAGTCGGTGCACAGCCAAATATCGCTGGAATGCTTCCAATCGTTGCCCGCGTTGGACGCGTTGGTCTCCCAGTTGCAGCCCGTCATCCGGTTGCCGCCCAGGCGCATGAGCGTCGCGCCCGAACGCTCGCCGGGAGGCTGGTTCACGCCGTAAATGAAAGGACTGATGGGACCGATCGCCTGGGAGGCGCGAACCGTGACGGCCAAGTCCGCCGCGAGAGAGCCCGAAGCCAACAACAGGCCAAGAAGGAATGAGAGGGCTTTTAGCCGCATGGAGGTTCTCCTAATAGAGAGGTTGCCAACATCCTAAGGCCAGAGACGGCGAAAAATACTAACAAAACCAATGACACCCCCAAGTTCACAATGGCAGGGTGGGGGGACCCTTCCGCCAAATCCGTGTGATCGGGGTGGTTCGAAAGCCGGCTTGTTGGATGAAAACCGACGGTGGAACACAAGCCTTCCAATGATACGATAG
>CAZSKE010000055.1:4463-9510 GCA_964607325.1 uncultured bacterium
ATCATCGAAATGGGGATGAAATGACAATGGGCGGGACAAACCACACGACCTCCAAAACCACCCGGCGCCTGTTCCGCCGCGTCGCCGCGAGCCTGTTGTTCACGGCCTCGTTTCTGTGCCTAGCCTCCCTGGGGTGCGAGCAGAAATACATCCAGGCCCCCTTGGCCCCTCCCGTGCCGACTTTCACGCCCACGGTCACTTTCACGCCTCCCGCGGGCCCCAACGCGAACTGCGCTCTCGTCCCTATTCGGGACCTGACAGGCCATGTGAACGCTTTTCCCGTCCTGGGGGACACCACGGCTTCCACCGATAACTTCAGCGATTTGAATGGGGTCGGCGCCCCGGACGACTTGTATGTTTTCACGGTCTTTCAGACGGCCTACTTCAATTTCGCCCTGTGTGGAAGCGCGAATTGGGATTCCTTCATTTATTTGCGAACCCAATGCGGAGATTCGGGAACCACCTTGGCTTCCGACGACGACGGTTGCGGAAGCAACCTTTCCCAGATCTTCACGATCCTGGACCCGGGCGTTTACTACCTGATCGTGGACGGCTTGGGAACCTCGACGGGGGCTTACCAACTTCAGGTCACGGCGGGTCCCACTCCGACGCCTGAACCGTAAGTGGCCCTTCGATACGCTAGCGCTACTCAGGGCGCGCGCGGAGCGCTTGCGGATAGCGGATAGTTATAGAAATTAGGAATGCGGAATGAGGGATGACGGCCAAGGATCCGGTCTTGCCTTGCGCGCTCCGTGGTTCCATCGGATGGCTTCCGTAGTCATCTTGAGGCGATCGTGAACAACAAACTCCTCATATCTCTCCTGGCGGTTTTTCTCCTGGGCGCTCTGGGCGTCATGGCTTGGGACTGGAAACAAGAGCAGGCCGCCGAGAAGGCCAAAGGTTACGTACCGGATTTCATGACCGGAGGGGGAAATAGCTTCGGCTCGGCCGTCCAGTATGATTTCTCTTTTCCGACCCCCACAATCCGGCGGGACCTCTCCACCGACGAGATCGGGCGTCTGAAAGGGACTCCCGAGGCGAATATCAAGGTGCCGGGATTGACGGCGTCCAAATTCCATCTGCAGGCCGACTATTCCCTCGGGGAGACACGGCGTTTCCTCAAGGGAGGAGTCAAGGTCTGGGTGAGGAACGTGACCGTGCGTTTCGGCTTTTCCGAGATGATCGTCTATGTCACGCGGCAGTACGGCGAGGATTCGTGCCCTTATCGGGAAACGCTCGCCCACGAGATGGAACACGTGGAGGCGCACAAAAGAGTCTGGCGGGAGTGGCAGGAAAAGCTGAGGGAAGCGGTCCGGCGCGCTCCCCAAATACCCGTCAAGGGGTCGCCGGGCGTTTACGCCAACCTGGAAGAGGGAAAGGCGAAAATCGGCGAATCAATCTCCGAGGCCCTCGACCCGGTTTTCGAGGAATTCCGTCAAGCGGACAACGCGGTTCAGGCCGAAATGGATACCCGGGCCTCGTATGAATTCCTCAAGCAGAAATGCCCCGATTGGTAGGGTGGTTGAAAAATCCCGCGAAGCTGTGATAACGGATTGGACGTGCGGTTGCTTGAACCCACGAAACAGGGTCGTTCAGGAGGCGCCATGAAAGCCAGGACCGTCACGAAGGACATCGAATGGGTGGGAGTGGTGGATTGGGATCGCCGCTTGTTCGACGAGTTGATTCCCTTGCCGGACGGAACCAGTTACAACGCGTACCTGGTGCGGGGCAACGAAAAAACGGCTTTGATCGACGCGGTCGACCCTCCCTTTGCCCATCAATTGTTCGCTTATCTGGAGTCCGCGGGGGTCCAAAAAATCGATTACGTGGTGTCCAACCACACCGAGCAGGATCACTCGGGCACCCTTCCCGAGGTTTTGGCGCGGTTTCCGGAAGCCCAGCTCCTTTGTTCCGACAAAGCCAAGGAATTGTTGACGGAGCACCTGGTTCTTCCCGCGGACCGGATCCGGATTGTCAAGGACGGGGAACGCGTCCCGTTGGGCGGTTTGACGCTGGAGTTCATTTATTTCCCTTGGGTGCATTGGCCCGAGACCATGTTGACGCACGTGCCCGAACGGAAAACGCTCTTTCCTTGCGACCTGTTCGGGTCCCACTTGGCCACGAGCGATCTGTTCGCCGATGTCGAGCCCCAAGTCCTCTCGTCGGCCAAGCGCTATTACGCCGAGATCATGATGCCTTTCAGGGCCATCATCGAGAAGAACCTGCGCAAGGTCACTTCGCTGGATCTGGAATTCATCGCGCCAAGCCACGGGCCGGTGTACCGGAAACCCGCCTTGATCCTGGACGCTTACCGGGACTGGGTTTCGGGACCGCCGAAGAACCTTCTGGTGGTTCCCTACATCTCCATGCACGGGAGCACGAAGATCATGGTGGAGCGCTTCACGGCCGCTTGCGCCGAGTGCGGGGTGCGGGCCGAGCAATTCAACCTCGTCACGCCCGACATCGGCAAGCTGGCCATGTTGTTGGTGGACGCGGCCAGCGTGGTGGTGGGCACCCCGACGGTTTTGGGGACGGCCCACCCGCAGGTGACCTACGCGGTCCACTTGGCCAACCTGTTGCGCCCCAAGACTCGGTACTTGTCGGTCATCGGTTCTTACGGATGGGGAGGGAAGGCCGTCGAGCATCTGGCGGCCCTAGTGCCCAACCTGAAGGTGGAGGTGGTGCCCCCGGTGTTGTGCAAGGGGTTGCCGAGGGAAGCGGACCTGGCGGCGCTGGACCGGCTGGCCGAAGCGTTCGCGGAGAGGCACAAGGGACTGGCTTGACGAGAGGCGGCCCGGCGGCCCGCCCTGAGCAAGCGAAGCGCGTCGAACGGGTCCATTTTCGATTCTCGGGGATTTAACGGGTCTATACGCGTCCACCACAGAGAAGATAAATTTTTTTGGTTTAATATTTCACGATAAAAGGATTAAGGGGGATATGAAAAGGTAGTAGTGACGCCCTGCCAAATAGTGAACGAGGAGCCAACGGCACCCGGCACTGAATAAAGGATGTTCTGGGGAAACATGGTAACCCAGTATTCACCTGCAATAGGATATTCTGAAGATGGAATGGTGGCTGGGGATGAAATGTCGCTGGTCCACTCTCCCGACAGGTAAAGGTGATAGGGGAATGTTCTGCAGTCGACCCAGTAGAAGTCCCTATTGCCGTCGTAATCCCAAGTCAAAGTGGTGCGGTCAGGTGAGAGTGATACTCCGCCACCTGGGGCCTGTAATGTTGCGCTGACCGCACCGGCGGAAGTAACAGCAGTAAGAGTGTAGTATCCGCCGGGCATGTAAACAAAGCTGGCTGTATTTTGAAAGTAGGAATGTAATGAGGGATTAGTACAAGGGAAAAGAGGGATATCCCCTGAAGGGGTCGTCAGAGTAACCCCAGCCGTGGTTTCATCTGCGCCGTTGACCTGTAACCACAGCGAACAAAACGTCAAACCGTCCTGGTCAAATGAACGGACCAATCCCCTGAAAAATATTCCGGTGGCAGGCACTGCACTCCCTGGAGAGAAGCAAGGGGTTGGGGTTGATGTGGGCGAATTCCAAAAACCGGTGGGAGTTGCGGTCGCAGTCCAAACAGGGAGGTAAATAATAGTGGGAGTCTTGGTAAATGTGGAAGTCCAGGGTGTGGTGCAACAGATTACAGTAGGGGTATTTGTAGGGGTGTTCGCAGATGGCGATAAAGGGTTTTTCCCGATGGGGTTTGTACATCCTCCGCCAAAGAATAAAAACAAGAAAATTAGGAAGGACCATATCGTAAAAATGCAGTATTTCATATTGATCCCATCCTTTATCAATCGTCCAATAGTTTACCGCAATATGCTTGACAATTGATCGACATATATCAGGCCATATCCTGGATATGAACTTCGGAAAAAACCCTTGGATATCGAGTGATATAACTCAAACCTGTTCCACTTTTATCGAAATCTCGATTCTCAGGGTTTGTGGTTCTATACCGGTCCACTTTGGGGTGGCCGCAACCTATTTCCGTTCGAACCTCCAGAAATCCGCGGGAGAGATGATCGGGATGCCTTTGTAACGCTTCAATGAAAGAAGCGCCGCGTCACCGGTCACCAGGCAATCCGCCTGGGACGCCAAGAGCGTACCGAGAATCTCCGTGTCGTTCGGGTCGGGCGGGAAGGGTTTGAGGATCCGAATGGGCTTCAAAACCGTGGTGGTTGACCGGACCAGATCAACCGATTCCGCCGATTCGCTTTTCGTATATCCGAACTTCTTGGCCAGGACCCGCGAAAGCTCATGGAGGATATATTCGGAGCAATAAAGGTCATGATTTCGGGCGCAATGGGAAATCAATTCCGCGCAGTGTCCCCGGCTGATGAGGGCGGCGATCCAGACGTTCGTGTCGAGGACGATTTTCACGAGACCCGATCGAACACATCCTGGTCGGTGAAGACGCCTTTCTTGGAGGCCTTGGCCATCAGCCGCTTGCGCAGGTTACGGTACCTGTGTTCCCATAGGTAGTCGGCGATGGATTCCCTGATGATCTCGCTTCGTGAGATGCCTTCCGAATAGACGATCGAGTCGATCTGCTTCTTGAACTCCCGTGGGATGCTGATGGTGACGGTGTCTCGCATAGGATTCTCCTGTAATAAATACTATTACAGCTTCGGGAGGCCGTCAAGGATAGAGCGGGCGGTTCCAGCGGAACCGCCAGAGCAATTGACCCTGTACCAGAGGCTACGCCACGGTACAGGGCTTCGGCAAGTTGAGCAGTAGAACTCAAATGCGAAAACCTGCCCTGAGCAAGCGAAGCGCGTCGAACGGGCCTGCCCTGAGTAAGCGAAGCGCGTCGAACGGGTCCATTTTCAATTCTCGGGGGAAAACCGGTTCTATACGTGTCCGCCATGTGGAGCCGTTTCGCCTTATCTGTCATCCTGAGGAGGCCGCGAAGCGGGCCGACGACAGTGCCCTGAAGCGTGCCGAGCGTAACGAGGTTCTGCTTCAGGGAGGATCTGCTTATCAGGCGAAAAGCAGATCCCTCACGGTGTTCGGGATGACAGATAAGCAAAAGTTCG
>CAZSKE010000056.1:0-9418 GCA_964607325.1 uncultured bacterium
GGATCGCGTGCCGCAGGTGGTCGAGGACATCCGGCGCAACCACCGAAACGAAAAATACCTGCCGGGCGTGGACCTGCATCCCAGCATCCAATCCGAGCTCATCCTGGGCCGCGCCGTCCAGAACGCCTCGTTGGTTTTCTCGGCCGTTCCTTCCCCCTATTTCCGGCATGTGGCGGCCGAATGCGCGCCCTTTCTTCAACCCGATTCGGTTTGGGTGAACACCGCCAAGGGCGTCGAGCCGCAGAATTCCAAGCGGCTCAGCCGCGTTTTCGCCGAGGAGGCGCCGGCTCTCACGAGCCGTTATGTGGTGTTGGCCGGACCCGCCGTGGCCTCGGAGTTCGCGCGCAAGAAAGCCACGGCCGTGGTGGCCGCGTCGACTTCGGAATCCGCGCGGGGCAAGGCGCACCGGGCCCTGACGAACGGATACTTCCACGTGGAATCCATCGAGGACGTGGCGGGAGCGGAATGGGGAGGCGTGCTGAAGAATGTTTACGCCATCGGGTTGGGATTGCTCGACGGCATGGGGGTCGGGGAA
The DNA here is from genome assembly GCA_964607325.1 of uncultured bacterium. Lineage (GTDB taxonomy): Bacteria > Oederibacteriota > Muellerivitia > Muellerivitales > Muellerivitaceae > CAZSKE01. Next base: position 536 of record CAZSKE010000056.1, read on the forward strand.
GCCAACCTCAAGTCCGCCTTTTTTTCATTCGCTTTTCGGGAGATGAAATGCCTGGCCATGGCCATCGGCGCCGAGGGAAAGACGCTCGACGGTCCCGCGGGTTTGGGGGACTTGGTGGCCACTTCCTTTTCCAAGGAATCGCACAACAGGCGCTTGGGGGAGCTGATGGGTCAAGGCCGTTCCTTCGAGGACGCCATCGATTCCATGGGAGGCGGAGTGCCCGAGGGCGTCCGGGCCGCGAGCCGGGCCGTCGAACTGGCCGCCGAACTCAAGGTGGACGCGCCCCTGGCGAACGTGGTGGCTTCTTGTTTCAAGGGAGCGATCCCCCCGAAATCCCGCCTGTTGTCCCTGATCTGGAAAGCCTGTTAATGAGCGAAACGGGTTGGGTCCTTCGATAACTTCAGGGCACTGAGGCTCTCGAAGTGCGGATAGCGGATGGGATAAGCGAAATATGAATTCGAAATTTGGAGTGCGGAATTCCGAATGACGGACTGAAAAATTCCACATTTTGAATTTCGAATTCCGTATGGACAAAGCCATGGCTTCCGCCCCTTTCCGTCTCCATGGAACCCCGCCCCGGGATGTGGCCGTCCTGCACGGCGGCCCCGGCGCGCCCGGTAGCGCTTATTTCCTCGCCAGCGGTCTTTCGGACCGGTTCGGCGTTCTGGAAGCTTTCCAAACCCGGGATAAAATCGACGACCTTGTGCAGGAACTCAAGGAAACCCTCGAGGCGGAGGCGGCTTTTCCGGTCGCGTTGGTGGGCCATTCCTGGGGCGCCTGGCTCGCGGGGATTTTCGCCGCGCGAAACCCGGGTCTAGTGCGGAAAATCGCGCTGGTCGGGAGCGGGCCGTTGGAGGAATCGTACGTCCCGCGGATCACGAAAAGCCGCCTGAAGGGCATGGATCGCGAGGAAAAAGAGTTTTATGAGCGTGTCCTGCGGGGCGAGTTTCCCGGCGGCACCGACGCGGCCGTGAGACGCCTAGGGCAAATCGCCCATCGCGTGGATTCCTTCGACCCCTTGCCGCCGGAAAACATCCCGGACCCCATGCCTTTTCAATCGGCGCAATACCAGAGCGTTTGGGACGAGGCCGCGGAAATGAGACGGAGCGGCCGTTTGTTGGAGGAGTGGGCGGGTGTCTGCTGTCCGGTCGTGGCGTTGCACGGGGACAAGGACCCGCATCCCGCTGAGGGCGTGGAGTTTCCGTTGAGGAAAATGCAGCATGATTTCCGGTTTCATTTGTTGAGGGATTGCGGGCACGAGCCTTGGCGCGAGCGCCGGGCAAGGGACAAGATCCTGTTCAAGGAATTGGCGTGACGGGACCGTGTTCCGCGGCGGATCACGGGCGCGTGGGACGGGTCCGGCACCCCGCGAGAGCGGGGAAGCGCCGTGGAGCCTAGGGCTCAAGTCGCGAGGGGGCGGTTAACCGCCGGGGGTCCTGGGTTTACAGAAGGATGGACGCCTTCCTTCAGCCCTCTTTCTTGACGTACAGGGTCTGGGTGGGGAAGGCGAACCGGATGCCCTCCTTTTCGAAGGCCCGCTTGACGGCGAAATTCAACTCTTGATGGACGTCCATGTAGTGGTTGTATTCGGGCGAAAGCACCCAGTACACCGCCTCGATGATTAGGTTGGAATCCCCGAACTCCGAGAAGTGCGCCCGGTCGAACCGGACGGCCGACCGTTTCGTGATTTCCTCCTTGACGATCGCGACAGCCTTTTCCAGCTTGTCGGAATTCGTGTCGTAGGTCACGCCCAGTTTGAACACCACGCGACGCTCCTGCATGCGCTTGTAGTTTCGCACGCGGCTTCCGGTGAGGTCCGAGTTGGAGATGACCAGCTGTTCCCCGGAAAGACTACGCAAACGCGTGGTCTTGACGCCGATATTCTCGATAGTGCCCATGAAACCGCCGTCCAGGACGACGTAGTCCCCCAACTCGAAAGGCTTGTCCAAGAGGATGGCCACGTAGGAAAAAAGGTCCCCGAGGACGGCTTGGGAGGCCATGGCCACCGCGATGCCCCCGATGCCCAGACCCGCCACGACGGCGGAAATCTGGAAACCCATGTTGTCCAACAAGAACACGAGGGCGACGCTCCACAACGCCAAGCGGATCACGGGGAAAAGGAGCTTGAGGTTGCGTTCCCGGTTCGCGACGGTTTCCTTCTTGAGCAAGACCTCCTGGAGCAGGAAGCCGAGCAGGGCCGAAAGGAAACGAACCGCCATGAAGGTGAGGAAGATCACGCCGAGGGTGGAGATGATTTTCTGGGCCGCGGCGGATAAGACCAGGTTTTGCAGGGAAAGGTAGAAAAGCCCGAAGAACAGCAACGGCGTCAGCGTCTTTTCCAGGTTAGCGACGAAAAAATCGTCCAGGTGAGTCGCGCTTTTTTCCGCCGCCCTTCTCAGGCGGCCAAACACCGCCGGGCGCAGGACGGACAGGAGGAGGACGCCGACCGTGAAATATCCGACCGCCCAAAGGTAGGCCCGCGCGGGATTTCCGAAATACGATTGGGATAACAAATCCTGCATGGGAAGCCTCCTTGGTTTGAGACGAGGTTTGTCTATAAAACATTCAAGGCGCCGGGGCAAGCGGGAAAAAAGTCAGCGTAAAAACGCGCTCGCGTCGGGCGGGATCATTACCAGATAAAAGGCCCCCGCGGCCAGGACGAACCCGATCAGGGCCTCTACCGTGCGGGCGATACTCTGCGGCGCCGGTTGGGAATAGACGGGTTGGTACATCAGTCCCAGAAGGGCCCCCGACAGGAACCCCGCGGTGTGGGCCGTGTTATCGGCCCGGATCATGATCCCGAACACGAGAGTATAAAGCCCCCACTTGATCATGGCGTTGCGGATGCCGATCCCGTGGGAGGTCCCTTCGCGATGACCCCACCCGGCCGCCAACCCGATGATGCCCATGAGGGAGCCTGAGGCGCCGATGCCCACGCCCCCGGGCCGCAACAGCGCGCTGGCCACCCCCGCCACGACGCCGGTGATCATGAAGACGAAAAGGAAGCGTCCCCGGCCGAAGAGGTTCTCGACCGGCGGGCCGATCTGCATGAGCGCGATGAGGTTGAAGGCGATGTGAAGGGCCCCCCCGTGCAGGAAGATGTAGGTGGCCACGCGCCACCATTGCCCTTGCCACACCGCGGGCGGGAAACTGCCTCCGAAGGTGAACAGGGTTTCTCCGTCGAAGGCGAAGATCGAACCGCCGGCGAGCGCCACCCGCGCGTAGGCCGCCAGGCAGGCCAACGCCAACAGGGTGCTGATGGAGGCGACTTCAGGCGTCATGAGCCCGACGCGGTTCAGGATCTCCATCCAACGGGGGACGAGACGATCCCCGCACTGGGGACAAACCTTCACCGACCGGTCCGCGAGGGCCCCGCAACGCCCGCACACGCGGTGCTCGTACTTCACGTGTCGCGCCTTGTCCCGGTTTCTTTCGAACGCCTCGTGCCATTTTTCGCGCCACGCGACGAGTTTCCAGCGGACGCGCACGGCATTGAGCCCCACGGACCCGGCCAGGCGGGAGACTTTTTCGATCCAATCGGGTATTTCGTCTCTGCGGGAGGCCATCATCGACTTTCCTTGAAATGGGTTTAACTTTGGTTATTCGTTATTGGATATTTGTTAAGGCCGTCAGTCCCTTGCCGACAAATGATGACGTATCCGTCATCCCGAGTGCGCGAGGGACCTGCTTGCATTCTTTTCGTCCGCTTTCGACTTGGAAAGCGGCCCCAGCAGATTCCTCGTCGCCGGGCCGACCCTGTCGGCCGGCTCCATCGGAATGACAGCTTACGCCGCCAATCCCTAGCGCCTAAGTGTCTTTTCCCCCTTGAACGGGCTACCGCATCTTATAGACGTAGCACAGCGGCACGCCATCGCGCGCGACCACGTGAATCGGCTTCCGGTCCCCCGCTAAAAGGTGCTCGTTCCACCGCGTGAAGCTGACGAAATAATCGGCCTTGTCCAGCAGGTCCCAGCGGACGGGGCGGTCCGAGAGGAAGGCCAGTGTTTGCAGAGCCTGGCCCCGGGTGTGCAACACCACCCCTCGCCGCGGATCCGAGAAGGCGTTTTCCCGCAACCACCCGGCGGCCTCGCGATAGGAGGCGCCCCAATAGTCGGTCTCGAAGCGCCCCGCGGCGCCCCTCAGTCCCCCCACGGTCTCGTTGAAGTAAACGTACTCATAAGGATGAAGCGAGGCCATTTGAACGGCGAGGAAGGCCGCGTATCCGGCCAGAAGGTACGCGAAGAGTCGTCGTTGAAAACCCGACGACAGGCGCTTCCAGAAGGCGCAAGCCCCCAAGGCCGCCAACAGGGAAAAGAGGGGCAGGAGGAAAAGAAAATGACGGAGGCCGTCGTACACCGGGGGGCGCGCCATGAGCATGATCGCGAAATTGAGGAGGGTCGCGGAGGCCAGAAGCGCGAACACCGGGTGCCGACGCCAGGAGCGGTGGAGGAAGAACGAGGCGGCCGCCAAGGCGAGGATCCCCACGGGCACGCCGATCCCCAGCCACACCCAGGGATAGGTCCAGGGCAGATCATGCACCGGGAGCGATTTGCCGAGGAACAGCACATCGCCGTTGTAGGGGTATTTCGCCGACAGGAAGACGATTTCAAGGAAATGCTTGACCGGGGCCAATCGTAGATAAGGCCAGGTGGCATAGAGCCCGGCGAAGGCCAACCCGGAGGCCGAACAGGCGCCGAGGACCCATCGCTGGGGCGAAAGCCTTTCCTCTTTCGGCGCGAGAACCAGGGACCAGAGCGCCCAGAGAGGGAGGAGGGTCCAGCCCGCCATGCGCTGACTGAGCGCGAGAAAGAGGATCATCCCTAGCGCCGCCACCCGCGGCCAAAACGCGCGAAGGCTCGTCGAAACCAGCAAGACCAGGAAGGCGAGATAAAAAACAGCGTAAGGCGCGTCCTTGGGGTTCTGGGGGGAATCGCCGAAGAAGCGGGGGTTCAACAAAAGCGCCGCGGGGCCCAGGAGCGCCGCCCAAGGGTTGCCGGTGGCTCGAAAGACCAAGTGGTAAGCCGCGACGTACCCCACGGCCGCCGTGACCAGGTTGACGGTGTGGAAACGATCGATGTTCATGGAAGGGTTGAGGATCGACTGGAACATGCCGTACGTGTGGTTGTAGACGAGGTTGCCGTCGGGGTCCTCGTGTTTTTGAGTCAGCAATCCCGGATCCCCGGTCGCGACGGCTTTCTGGAGACGCCAGCCCCGCACGTACACATCCGATTCGTCCCAGGTCATTCCGAAATCCGCGTGGGTCACAAAGACGAGACACGCGTAAAAAAAGAGGAAAAGAAGAAGGGGCCGTTGGGTGGAAAGGGTTCTCACGAGGCCCATCATAACATTCCCCGTGGTTCGGGTTGAAAAACAGGGCGTTCGGCCTCATGCTGGCGGCGGAAAAACACTCGAGGTGACCCGTGAAACAACATTTGGCGGTTTCGGCCATCGGAAGGGACCGACCCGGTATCGTGGCGGGATTGACCCGGGTTCTTTATGAGCAGGGGTGTAACCTGGAGGATTCCAGCATGACCCTCCTGGCGGGTGACTTCGCCGTCCTTTTATTGGTGGCCCTGCCCGAGGGAAAGCAGCCGGAGAGCGTTCAGTCGGCCCTGGAGGCCGAAGCCAAGAAGTGGGGGCTGACCTTGACCCTTCGGCGGTTGTCGGCCTCGGAAGCCGCCGCGGGACGCGCGACGGGCGAATCGCACACCCTGGTGGTTTACGGCGCCGACAAACCGGGGATCGTGCACCGGGTGACCGAGTCGGCGGCGCGGCACGGGCTCAACATCACCGATCTCCGAAGCCAATTGACCGGCATCGAGGCGCGGCCCGTCTATTCCTTGATCCTCGAACTGGACGCGACGAAGCCGGAGGCCGCGGACCGTTTCCGGGCGGACATGGCGAGGCTTAAAACCGAGTTGGGCGTGGAACTGACCTTCGAAGCCGCCGACACAGACGAGATGTGATATGCCCCTCCGGGAAGTCCTGACCCTCCCCGACCCGCGGTTGAAGCAAGCCGCGCCTGAGACCGATCCGGCGGATCCCCGCCTGGAGCCGCTTTTCCGCGACCTGATGGACACGCTTCGATCCCACCGGCACGGAGTGGGCCTGGCGGCCGTCCAGATCGGGGAGCCCCTGCGGGCCATTGTGGTGGACGTCTCGGCGTCCCCCCGCGCCGGGCTTCATCACGGGTTGCTCCAGCTTGTGAATCCCCGGGTGGTCGAGGCTTCCCAGTGGAAAAAATCGCGCGAGGGGTGCATGAGCGTTCCGGGGCTTCTTGGGAACGTGAAACGCGCCCAAAGGATCCGTTTGCTCGCCACCGACCCGAACGGGGCCCCGGTGGACCTGGAATGCGAGGGTTACGAGGCCGTGACCCTTCAGCACGAGGTGGACCATTTGGACGGGGTCCTTTTCCCCGACCGCGTCCGATCCTCCCACGACCTCTACGAGCGCCGCTCCCGGTTGGAATCGCCCTCGAGTGACGCGCCGACCTAAGGGCGCCCCGGATCATCGGTTGGAACCCGCGCTCCATGCCTCAAGCTCTCATGAAATGGATGGACCCATCGCGTTGAAAAATTCCCTCGCCCTTCTGATGACCCTCGCCCTCGCCCCGTCGGCGTGGGCCGCGCCCGATTTTCCCGCCATGAACACCTATGTCCAAAAGATCGAAATACGCTTCAAAACCCCCGAGGCGGCCGCCCGCGCGCGTCTTCGGGTGGCGCGGTTGTACCGCGACGCGTCCTCCGCCTTTTCCAGCCGTTGGGACGACAACCATTGGGACGACCTGAAGGTGGCGGAGGTGATGAGGACTTGGGGCCAGAAGGGCACCTTTTACCTCTGTGACCCGGCGGGATGGCACGATCCCGGCCAGGCGGGCAAGGCCTTGAAGGATTCCTCGGGAGACCGCCTGCCGAAAGCCTTGGTCGCCGGGGGCCATTCCATCGGCGACCACACGAGGCGCCACGAGTTTCTTTCCGTCCTCTCCAAAAACAAGGCGTTCGAGGAGATCCTCGCGCTTCGCGTCGAACGGGAAGTGTCGTCCCAATCGCCCGTGGTTTGTTTCACGTACCCTTACGGGGACATGCGGGGCGAGGCGGACCCGGTGGGATCCCAAGCCGACCTGGAGGAAATGCTGTTGAGGTCGGGGATATATTTCTTGGGCGAGAACGGGACGGACCTGGGGGCCACGCGCCTTCTCTCGGCGCGATTCGTCCAACGGGACGGAATCACGACCGGTGCGGTCGACCCGGATAAGGAAAAGTCGCGGGAACGCGCGCCCGAGGATCCCTCGCGGCCCCTTTACCTGTCCACGATGCACCCCTGGGCGGACGCGTGGGGAGGCCCGTCGTTCCCGCGATTGTCCCGTTTTTACGCGCGGTGGTCGGGGTCCAAAAACATCTGGTACTGCAATCAGAACCAGTACGCGGCGTATCGGGCCCAGGCGATCCGCTCCCGCTTGGAAACGAGGGTGGTGGGCTCCACCCTCCTGGCCACCCTGGTGCGGCCCGAGGCGGCCGATCTCGGGGATCCGGTGCCGCTCTCGTTTCTGATGGACCGGGTCCGGCACGGCGACGCCCTGGGCGTGCAGGTGGAGGGCGCGAGGGCCGTTCCTTTTTCCTCGCGCGGCCATTACGGGTTCGACCTTCAGCACGATTCCCGACGGGGGATGCCCAAGTTGTACGCCAAAACCGACAATCCCCTCAACCTGCAAGACCCGGCCCAGGCCGAGCCGATCGAGGGCCTGCCCGGATTGCGCGTCCTTCTGCGGCGCGAGGGTTCCTTCCTGGTCCTGAACATCCGAAACCGCGGGGCCGTGGTGGTGCGGGACGTTCGCGTGACGTTTCGTCTGCCGCTCCAATGGGAGAACGAGCCGGCCGCTCGGCGGCTCGGCGGGATGGCTCCGGGCGCTCGCAGGGAAGTTCGGATCGAGTTGAAGCCGCGCGACACGCCGGGCGGGGCTTTTTCTTACGCCAGCGGGGAGCGGTATCTGGTGGCGCAATTGGATTTCTACCTGGAGTTCCCCCTGAACCGTCGCGCGCGTCTTTACGCCACCTGCCGGGTGCCCGAGGAGGAACCGGATCGCGCTTATCCCCGGGACGGCTTCCATGTTTTAGGGCCGCTCCCCGCCGATCGCGAGGATTTCGACCTTGAGGAATTCACCCAGGGGATCCTGAGGACGGAAAACCTCAAAAGGTCCTACGAGCTTTTCGGGGGCGTGAGCGTCTTCTGGAAAACACCTCGCCCGGGGGAAACGGGCGATTTCGACCCGGAGATCGTCTGGACCACGGGGAAGTCCGCCTTGGCGACCTTCTACACCTGGGATCCGGCGTTGCATTACGCGCACGGTAACGATTTGTATTACCTGTTGGCGGGACGCGTGTTTTCCCCCCGAGATCAACGGACGGCGCTCGTCTCCTCCCCGGGTTCCGTGACGGCCTGGAGCCTGAACCGCGAGGTGGTGGAGGGGAGCGAGACGAATCTCCGCGCGGGTTGGAACGACCTGAGGGTCCTTTATCATCCCCAGACGGCGAACGGGAACGTTTTTTCCCCTCATTGTTATGGGGCCTTCCTGCGATGGACCGATGGCGGGGCGGAAAGGCTTTCGGATATCCGTTTCGAGCGCCGGGACGATCTCGAGACCGAAATGGGGCTGGAAAACGAGTGAAAGAGCCCAACCGGCGGCCTGGGGACGACCCACGCTCCATGGAGCCACCTCCGGTCCACGGGGTCGCGTTTCCTGGCGAATGGCCTTCCGGAAACAAGGCGTTCGTCGCTAAACCCTCGGGGTATTCGGGCGGGGAACCACGGCGGCCGCTTATCCGTCTATGATAAGGGGATGGTCCTGAGGCCATCTCGATTCAGGAGGATTCGGATGGGACGAAA
>CAZSKE010000057.1:0-5160 GCA_964607325.1 uncultured bacterium
TGATCGAGGATTCGCGGTTCGTCCTCCCGCGGAGATTCAAAGGCCCGGCGAAAGATCCCCCCCACCCGGAAACGGTCGTGAGGCGGCTCCCGCGTTTAACTGGGCGGGAGACGGGTGTTTGCCAGGATTTTATGATGGCCGTTGTGTCAGAAAAACAGGAACGTTTGAACGATGAAAAGCGGAACGAGGACGACCAAGGACCAGAGAAGGTAACCGCCGAAGGAAGGCATCCGGACCTTGGCGTGCTCGGCCAAGGCCTTCACCATGAAATTCGGCCCGTTGCCGATGTACGTGATGGCCCCCATGAAAACCGCGCCGCAGGAAATGGCGGCCAGGAAATCGGAGTGGCCCGCCGCGAGTTCGCCCAGGTGGGTCGTGTCGACCCCGAACCGCGCGGCCGCCATGGTCACAAAAGTCAGGTAGGTGGGGGCGTTGTCCAGGAACCCGGAAAGCAATCCCGTGGCCCAGAAGTAATGCCACGCCTCGGTCAGGGGCAGGGCGGGACCTTTCGCCTCGAGAATCGCCAAGGCGGGGATCATGGCGCCGAAGATGCCGAAGAAAAGCGCCGCCACTTCCAGGATGGGCTCGAAGGAAAAATGGTTGGCTTGGTGCAAAGCCTTGGGAGTGATGCGTAACGAAACGAACGTCAGAGTCCCCATCGCGAGAATCTGGAACAACTTGGATCCCCAATCCGCGACGCCCGCGCCATGGGACGCGGTCAGGGACGGTTGGATCCAATAGCCCGACACCAGGATGCAGAGCACCACGCCCACCAACAACGCCAGATTCGGGAATCCGTCCAAATGCAACCGGCGTTGCGAGGTGGCGACGTCGTCCACCAGGGAACCCTTGGTTTCCAAATCCTCCTTGTTGAACTGCCTCTCATCCACCAAGTGGAAGATGAAGAGAAGGGTGAAAATCGTGAAGCCCCACTCCTTCGACAATTGAAAGGTCCAATCAAAGGGGACGCCTCGCAGGAAACCCAGGTACAGGGGTGGGTCGCCCAACGGGGTCAGAAGCCCGCCGCAATTCGCGACGATGAAAATGAAGAATACGACGATATGGGTTTTGTGTTGGCGCTTCCGGTTCGCGTGAAGAAGCGGTCGGATGAGCAACATGCTGGCGCCCGTGGTCCCGAGGAAATTCGCGAGGATGGCCCCGATCCCGAGGAAGATCGTGTTGACGTAGGGGAATCCCGCGAAGGACCCGCCGATGCGAATGCCGCCCGAGATGACGAAAAGGGAGGCCAGCAGGGCCAGGAAAGCCGCGTACTCAAGGTAGGAATGACCGACGCGCGCCCAGTCCCCCGTGCGGGCGATGAACAAAGCGACGCCGACAACGGCGCAGGCGGCCGCCAGGACGAGTTTGTGGAGATGGTTCTCCCACCAATGGGAGGCCCGGGGATGAAGGGGCAAAAACGCGATGGAAAGTAAAAGGAAAGCGAAGGGGAAGACATACAGAAACACGCCCCCCGCGCCGAGGGAAGCCCAATCGAAGGAAGCGAGAGAAGGGACGCTTGTTTCAGGCACGCGAGAATCCTTTTCCGAGTTGGCCGTTATTGTCGCAATGGGGGAGACTATTTTCCACCACCATGAGGGGCCCGTGTTGACGGCCCGAGGGCCGGGTCTTACGATGGGGCCCCTCTCTAGACCCGGAAAGCGGGTCATTTGAAAAGGCGGAAATAAAGGTGTTTTCAAGCATTCGAACAGCTTTGGCGCTGATCCTGGCCCTCGCGGCCGCTGGCACGTTCCTTTCGGCCGTCCGATCCTGGCCGAATCCGACACTCTTGGACGCGCCAGTGAGGCTTCACGTTTCTCCGCGGTATGTCGAGAGGTTCGCGCGAGAGACGGCTCGGGGGGCGCCGGCGCCGGCCGTCCGTTGGGATTACCGGGCTTGGGACATCTGGCTTTGGGTTTTCGCCGCCGCCGCCGCGATGGCGGCCGCCGCGAAACCCGCGGGGCCCAAGACGATTTCCCCCGCCGGGGTTTTGGTGGTGGGGGCTTGCGGCGTGGTTTGGCTTTTGGGGGCTGTCCCTGTTTTTAAAGGAGGCGCCTTTCTGGATTACCAGTTTCTTCCGTATTGGATAGGGACCTCTCGTTTGCGTTTCGTGGGATCCCTGTTGCTCCAGGGGGCTTTTGTGGTCGTTTTAGTTTCGGCCCTCCTCGCCTGGTTCCAAGCGAGGCGAGGCGCCGATCAAAGGGGCGAGTCTTGAGCGGGCACATCACTTTGTTGTCCTGGGGTTTCGCCTCCGCCGCTCTTCTCGCGGTGGGAATCGCGCTTAGTTTGAGCGGCGGTCCCCCCCTTCGGCGATTGGCGGGTTCCACGTTCCTGAAGGTTTCCGCCCTGGTGTTGGCGGGGTTCGGTTGGGGAGCGTTGGGACCCGGAGGCCGGGAACCCGCTCCCTCCGCCTTGGCGGCCTTCTTCGTCGTGCTGATGTTTTCCTTATTGACGTGGTTTCTAGAATACGAGTTCGCCGCTCGATTGGAGCGCGCGGAGCCCGTTACGGTGAAAACCCGGCCTGCGCCATCGGCCCACCGCGCCAAGGATTATGTCCGTCGTTACCCTGAACAAACCGAGATTTCGCCCGGGGGAAACCCCGTCACGATGGGACCGCCGGTGTACGGGGCCCATCCACTTCCCAAGATGACCCGCCCCATCGAGCCTTCCACCTCGGTCCTCGGCGAGGACAACCCACCCATGCCGCGTCCACCGGTAGGCGCGCCGTGAGCGAATCCCTGCCCGCTTGGCTCATCACCCTTTCGCTTTTAGGCGCGCTTGTTTGCGCGATTTCCGGCCGGATGAATCCGTGGATCCGCCGGAGCGCCTGGGGTTTGGGATATGGCGGCGGCTTCCTGATCGCGATGGAGGCGTTGTTCCGGTTGAGGTCGGGGATCGTGTTGCGTCTGAGTCTCGGGGGTTGGGCGCCGCCCTGGGGGCTGGAAGCCTCGCTGGACTCGGCGCGGGCGGGCGCTTTGGCGGCGGCTTTTCTCTCGATGGGATTGTCGCACGCTTGGAGGGAAATGTCCTCCCAGGATGAAGCGGGGCCCAAAGCGGGGATCACGGCCGCTCTTCGTCTGGTCTTGATGGCCGGTCTGGCGGGGATCCTGGTGCTGGACGACGCCCTCGGGAGGTTCGGAGCCGCGCAGTTGGCGATCGTGGCCGAGGCGGGATTGCTGTCCCGGTCCGGGGCCTTGAGAAGCGGGTTTTCCCACTTGATGCGGTGTTCAGCTGGAAGCGCGTTATTCCTGGCGGGAACCGGCTTGATGTTCGCCCGCACGGGGGCTTTTCACCTGGAAGGATGGGCCGCGCGGCTTTCCTCGGATGGACCCGTGCTCCACGCGCCGGAAGCCCTGGCGCTTCTTTTGGCGGGTTGCGCGCTTTGGGCGGGCCCTTGGGCGCCGCACGAGGAAGCTCCGACGGGACCCCTGACCGTGACCCCGGAGTCGGCCTGGAGGTCGCGCCTCTTTCTTTGGATGGCTTTGGATCTGATGATCCGCGTTTTCCACCGGCCGGTTGTTTCGAGTGGCCGGATGATGATGGGGTTGACCGCCGTTTCCCTGGTGGCGGCCGTCGGGCTTCTGGTGTTCGTTTGGAACGAGAGAGACCGGAACCGGACAACCGGTTTCTTGGACGCGGCGGCGCTCGCCTTGTTGCCGACCGTGGCGTTTTTCAAACCCCACCTGTTTCTCCTGGCGGCGGCGGCCCAGGCTTGGGCCCTCATCCTGCTCGCTCCCGTCGAGCCGGATCAAACCAAGGAAGGCCGCGAACCCGCTTCGAGTCATTTCTGGGCGGGCGTGGGCGTTATTGCGGCCGCGTTGACCTTGGCTTGTGTCCCGCCCACCTTGGGGTTTCTCGCGGTTCGCTCGTGGGACCACTTGTTCGCGCGGACGCCCGTTCTTGTGGGGGTCCTTGCGGCCGGGCTCGCGGTTTTGGGGTTGTCCGCGATCCGCGCGGGGTTCGTGAATGGAGCGCGTCGGGCGGGCGAATCGGAGGTTTGGCGCGCGTTGTTGATCCTGGGAGCGCTGGGCGGCGGGCTTCTTCCACTGCTGATATAAAAAAACCGCGATGGGTCTTGTCCGAAGCCGTCACAAGGACGAGCGACCCAACGGCGCCTTTTTCGCCGGCTATCCGCCGATGGTTTTTGAGGTTCTGGCGTCGCATCCGGTCAATTACTTCCACGGCCCGCGAAACCCTTACGGCGCATGGGTTACAACCTAGGCGCTTCCCTCCTTCCGATCCGGTGGTGATGCCGGTGTCATTCCCGTGTCAATCAGCTTCCTCGCCCTGTCCATCGCCAACCGTCGGTCGTCGCGGTCAATGCGGTTGTAACGGCGAAAGACCGCGTTCGTCTTGTGGCCCGAGATCGACATGATGGTGTTCTCGGTGACTCCCGCCTTCCTGAAGTTGGTGATGGCGCAATGCCTAAGATCGTGAAAGTGGAAATCCGCGATCCCGGCCCTGCGGCGCGCGCTCCAGAAGGCCTCCTTCGGGTCCTTCAGCCGACGGCCACGGTACGTGAAGACATAGGGGCAGTTCGGCGTCCTGGGAACCCTTCGGATCACCGCGACGAGGGCATCGTCCAAGGGGTATCTCCCGCCCCTCCTGGGTCTTGGTGTCGGACGCCTCCAAGCTGATGACCTTCTCCTGGAAGTCGATCTGATCCCACCTCAGCCCGAGGATATCGCCCTTACGCATCCCGGTCATGAAGGCCAGCTCAACGACCGGTTTGAAATGCAGGGGGCATTCGGCGAGGAATCTCTGGTACTCCTCGAATTTAAGGATGCGGTTCCTGTGTTGCTCCTTGAAAAGCCTGACCTCTTGGATCGGATTCCATTCGAATTCCCGGTTCAAGGAAACAACCGCTAGGGGCTTCCCGTCGGCCCTTCCCACCTTCCGCCTTTGGTCCAGTTAGACTTCAACCTGGTCCATGTTCAGACTTGCGAGGGGTTTACCTCCGAAGAACGCCTTGAGTTTCGCGACGTAATACCCGTCCTGTCGGAAACTCTTCTTCCTGACCCTCGAATAAGGCAGGAACGCATCGGCCGCTTCTTCAAAAAGGATTTTGGGCTTATCGGATTCGAAGTACTTTTCCTCGATCATGTCCGTCAGGTGCTGGGCCAAGATCCTCTTGGCCGGCATCATCGGGATCGCCGCCACGAT
>CAZSKE010000057.1:5170-9406 GCA_964607325.1 uncultured bacterium
GCTGCCGCGCAGATTGATGACGCCGCGGATGAAGGCCGGCATCATCGGGATCTCCCCCAAACGGATCCGCTTCCGTCTTTTCGAGCCTCCTTCCTGTATGAAGTAGTCTAGGGAATACCCCGAGGCCCGACCCCTCTACCCCCAAACTGATATCTCGAAGAGATACAGGGGGAGAGGGGTCTTCGAGCGTCAGTAGTTCAATCCCACAAATACACTTGAATCCAGGAAGGCCATTCAAGTCTGTACACAACCTTCGTGCCATCTGCGGATACAGCTTCTAGTTGAGACCATATTCTTGGCCAAAACTCCCTAATTAACCACCATCACCTTCCCCACTGACCGGTCGCGTTGGGTCTCAACCAGCACGTAATACAAACCGTTGGCGATATTTTTCCCTCTCCGATCCCTCAGTTCGATCTCCGTGTCCACCACACCGACCACTTGCGGACCCAGTTCAATCTCGTTTAGCACACGGTATGCCGTGGTGACCAGCTTGATTTTCACGTAGTCCACGTCCCAGCAGGCGTTGGCCCTCACCCGAACGACCACCCTTCCTTTTGATGGGTTGGGGTACACCACCGGCGGGTCCGGGCGGCCCTCATGGCAACCGGGAGTCGGGGTGCCCAGAGTGATGGTCGGTGATGGCGACATTGTGACGCTGGGGGTAGGCGTAAAAGTCACGGTCGCTAAGGGGGTGGGTGTGAGGGTGGCCGTCGGTGTGTCAGTGGGCCAGACGGGGGGGGTGAGGCAGGTGACGTAGATATCCTGGTTTCCGCCGTTGTTATCCGGCACCAAGAGATTCGTACCTCCGGACAAGAATAAAAAACAATTGCCATCCGGACTGATGCTAGACATAAGATTGTTACCCACAGCGGGGTTACCGTCAACTCCCAAACTAACGATCCACCTGGTATTGTCATTGCGGTTCAGCATATATATTTGTCTCCCGCTCGGCAAAGCGTATATGACTCGCGAACCATCCGCTGATACGATGAAACGATCCGCCCAAGCGGAATGAAGCGGCACTTGAACGCCAAAGACATCCTTGGAGATCAAGGTCAAACCGCCCATAAAATTATCGAATAATAATACGTCGGTATACGGGCTCGGGGTCACATCCCCGGGGACCAAATTGTCGGCACCCGTGGTGAAAACGACAATACTGCCATTCGCGTTAATGGCCGGTGCACCGCAAGTATAGTTACCCTGCACACCGGAGGCATTTACGCTCAGACAACGGACGGTCCGGGTAACGCGATTAAAAAGATATACCTGGGGGGTTGGACCCGAAATTCCCGGAACAAGATTTCCCGATGTTGAACCGTATGCCACCCATTGCCCATCACCACTGATAACAACGCCGCTGCCGCCCTCGTTTGCCGGTGCTCCCGCATCATTAACGCTGACAATCTCGACGGTACCGTTCCACCGGTCACGGATATAAACCTGACCGGCGAATGCAGGTGCGGGATTCGATAAATTGGTAGCCGAAGAGGTGAAGGCCACATAACGCCCGTCACCGCTTAAGCTCGGTCCCGTCGCGGTTCCATTTCCGGGTTGACCCGCAGCGTTGATGTTAATGTTTTCAAGCGTTTTTGCGAGCCTATCAAAGACAAATACGTTGGTCATGGAATTGGTCCCGTCCACTGGACAGAGGTTTGTGGCACTGGAGGCAAACGCAACATACCGCCCGTCCCAGCTTATGGACGGTAGGGAACCCTCGCCGTTAGGCAGAATGCCCCCCGGCCCCAGGCTGACACATTCCAGCGCGCCCGTGGCCCTGTCCTTCACGTAGACCTGATACAAACCCGTGGTCACGCCGGGAACTAGGTTGTCGTCCCCGCATCGAAAAGCCACAAAACGACCGTTCCAGCTAAGTGAACTATCGCCGCCATTACCAATACCCTGGACGCCTGTGGAGGATACGTTGGCGCGCTCGAACACCCAGGCCCTGGACCCCGGGGGTAATAAGCATATGGTCATAATTATCAGAAAATATGTTCTAAATGTTCGTCTCAACTTGTCACCACGCCTTTAGGACCCCATCGTATCCGTCTCAAAACACGAAAGCCACCGATGGGATTTCCATTCGCTGCTTTTCAACTTTTCAACATTGATAACTCCGATCCTATGGATCAAATTCGCACCATGCGGCATACAAGGCAAAACCTCTTTGGTTGGCCTGAGTTTGGGTAATCTGGAGCCAAAATCCGAGGTTCTGGGTGGATGGTGGCAAGTTAGTGTTGGATTGGTACAGTATTTGGCCATCCAACTGATAGATGACTTGCGCCGGGTCGTCCACCGTCATCATCAAGGTGTGCACATCTGTATCAGCATTTTGGATGGGGCCGCTATTTGTCTGTGCCACTCCGGTGCTCGTGACCCCATGGTACCCGCCAGGCCCACCCAGCGAATTGGACAGCCCAAGACATATTCCGGGAATTCCCAAAATGTCGGAAGCCCCCGGAGGCGTGGTTGGAAAAAAGCCGCACCACAACCTCGCGCCCGGTGACGGCCCAACTCCAGCGCCATTTAAACGGAATTTCATGTAGAACTTCGGGTGATAGCCCGGGCGCATGATCAAAGGGGTTGTGACCGCGATGCTGGCGGTGGTGTTCAGGCCATTTGTCTGAATAATAAAATATGGGCCGTCGTTGTCCTGTCCGGGCGTGGCACCACCGGGAGCGGAAACTGTTGGACTTATGCCCATTCCCACAAGTGTGGGATTGGCTTGTATGGACCACCACCTGCGACTGTTGAAACCCCTTGCTTCAGCCATTCCCTTGGCGGCCAATCCATTGTCCGTCAATCGGATCAGCGGATCGATGGGTCTGTTGGCGACAATGTTTTTAACTAGCGCAATGCGATCTAGAAGCGTGGACCCTAAAGAGTACCCTGATGTCGCCGAATCCGAATTAATCATCCTGCAATTTTCCCACCGGCTGTTGTCAAATTCCAAGCTGCTAATCACGCTTACCGTGCTGTTTGGCGCGTATAAAATACTGTCTATTACTGTCGGTGCGGCGTCGACAGCGCCACGGGCGATGACATGGGAAGCACCTTTTTGATGGAAAAAGCATTCCCGGATGGTGCCGCCATTTAATCGGTCCCCAACTTGCGATCCCCCGGTTCCTTCGGTCGACAAATAACTGTTTTCGAGAATCGCCACAGATCTTGTAACCAAAAATGCGAAGCCTTGGCTTTCAATTGTGCAGTGTGAAAACTTCCCGGCAATTTCGTTGATTGCCCGAACGTCAACCGGAACAGGAAGCGTGGATATAGTGTTCAATCGGCACTTATACAATGTGCCGCTCATCCCATCCATAATCGCCGACCCAAACCCCAATTGCGACGCAACAAAGCTGCAGTCCCTCATGTATCCTGCGATGGAATAGATCAGCGCTGTCCCAGAGTCCTGGAATGTGGAAACGAGTTCGCAGTTAGACATTTGTGCGTTTAGGGCAAATAATTGAATCAATCGCCGCGTACTTCTGATCCGGCAATAATCAAATTGTGCATCCTGACAAAGGCCAACAATGAGCGCGTAATCATCAGGCCCAGCGTCGCCAGTAAATTCTATGGTTAGGTTGGAGAAATGGTTTCTTGCATCCAATGCGTTGATCGTAACGGGCATGGTGTTTGAGCTGCTGATAAAAGTTGCGTCTCTTCCGGCTCCTATAAAATCGATATATTGGGATTCATCCCCACCGATATTGATGAGGTCGGCCACATCGTTGTATATACCCGGCGCAAGATTAACAACAGCCTTGTGGCTTGAATCCAGGGTAAAGTTGTTTCGAAGGTACGCCATGGCGGCCTGGATGGTCTTGAACGGCCCAGCGTGTGAGTTGTCGTTGCCGCCCTCCTTCACTACGTCGCACGAATAATTGGCAGTCGAGGAAAGCGGCATAAGTCACCTCCGAGATTGACCAACGTACGATAAATACTCCCGCCCCGTTACGCTCCCGTCAAGTGGCGGGACAAGAAGTATTCAAACAAGATTCACGATGGCCTTTTACGAGTGGTTTAACGAGACACAATTGAGCCCATTAAAAAAGACCTTATATGGGCTTTTGTGCGCCTTGAATCTTCATATATTCAGGCTGTATTTATCATTCCGTACTTTTTACCATACGCCCGACCCCGGCCTGAAAGTGTCACAAAGTGACACGGAAAAGACGGGGCGGGCGAATCGGAGGTTTGGCGCGCGTTGTTGATCCTGGGAGCGCTGGGCGG
>CAZSKE010000058.1:0-9351 GCA_964607325.1 uncultured bacterium
CGATCCTTCAGAAAGAGCCAGTGAAACCATGGCCTACGACAGCCTCGCCGATTTCGTGAAACTTCTCGAGAAACGCGGGGAACTCGTGCGGATTCCGGACACGGTGGACCCAAAGCTCGAAATCGGCGCGATCGCCGAGCTTGTTTCCAAGACGCCCAACGGTGGGAAGGCCCTGCTGTTCGAGCGGCCCAAGGGGTCGTTGTATCCCGTCCTCATCAACGCGTTCGGGTCCTATCGCCGCATGAGCCTGGCGCTCGGCGTGGAGGACCTCGAGGAACGGGCGAGGGAAATCAGCGAGCTTCTCGACACGAAGCCGCCCTCCGGCGGCCTGATGGAAAAGCTGAAGATGCTCCCCAAACTGGCGGACCTGGCCAAGTACCCGCCGGTCGAGGCCGCCAAGGGCGCCTGCCAGGAAGTGGTGGAGTCGGAGCCCGACCTGACGAAGCTTCCGATCCTGACCTGCTGGCCGCAGGATGGCGGCCCCTTTCTCACCCTTCCGTTGGTTTACACCCACGACCCGGAAACGGGGGACCGCAATATCGGGATGTACCGCATGCAGGTCTTCGACAAGAAAACCACGGGCATGCATTGGCAGGTGCACCATCAAGGGGCCCAACACCACCGGAAGGCCGAAAAGGCGGGGAAGCGGTTGGAGGCGGCCGTCACCCTGGGCGGCGACCCGGCGATCACGTACGCGGCCACGGCGCCCATGCCCGACGGCATGGACGAGCTTTTGCTGGCGGGGTTCCTCCGCAAGAAGCCCGTCGAGCTGGTGAAGTGCCGCACCGTTTCCCTCTCCGTCAACGCCGACGCGGATTTCGTCCTCGAGGGTTTTGTCGAGTTCGGGGAGCGCCGTCGCGAGGGGCCTTTCGGGGACCACACCGGCTACTACAGTCTTCCCGAGCCGTATCCGGTTTTCCACGTCACGTGCGTCACGCACCGACGCAACCCGATCTACCCGGCCACTCTCGTGGGAAAACCGCCCCAAGAGGACGGGTGGCTCGGCAAGGCCACCGAACGCCTGTTCCTCCCCGTCCTGCGCAAGATGTTGCCGGAGATCGTGGACATGGACCTGCCCGTCGAGGGCATCTTCCACAACCTCGCGCTGGTTTCCATCGACAAGCAATACCCCCACCACGCCCGCAAGGTGATGTGCGCCCTTTGGGGGTTGGGCCAGATGATGCTCACCAAGGTCCTCGTGATCGTGGACAAGGACACCGACGTGCACGACTACCGCCAGGTGCTGTGGCGCGTGGGCAATTGCCTCGATCCGAGGCGGGATGTCGTGATCATGGACGGGCCCCTCGACGTGCTGGATCACGCCTCGCCGGGCTGCGGTTATGGCGGCAAGATGGGCCTGGACGCCACGAGGAAATGGAAGGAAGAGGGGTTCCAAAGGGAATGGCCGGACGAGTTGTTCCTCGACCCAGCCCTCGCGAAGAGCGCCGAGGCGTTGTTGAGGAAACACAAACTGATCTAGCCGGTCGCCGAAAACTGTTTTGCGTCCCGCCCAAGGCGGTCGTGGATCACAACGACTTTGAAAGGTTAGACGTGAGCGCCCCGATCCAACAAATGTTCTCCCGCGTCGCCGGGACCTACGATGAGATCAACCACAAGCTTTCGATGGGCCGGGACCTCGCGTGGCGACGGGACTCGGTCCGGCAGTTGTTGAAGGGCGGCTTCCAACCGACCCGCGCGTTGGATCTTTGCGCGGGCACGGGGGATTTCGCGCTGGCCCTGCTGGCCGAGCGGAGCGATTGCCAGGTGCTGTTGTTGGACTTCTCCCGTGAGATGTTGAAGCTGGCGCGCGCGAAGACCCGCGGCGTAAAGAGCCGCGTGGACCTCTTGGAAGCCGACGCCCTCAAGGTTCCCGTCCAGGACATGGCCTTCGACGCCGTCCTGTGCGGATTCGGCGCGCGCAACCTGGATTCCACCGAGGCGGGCCTCCGGGAGGCCGCGAGGCTTTTGAGGCCCGGCGGACGGTTGGTGGCTCTGGATTTCTTCAAGCCCGAAGGGGGACTCTTGAGCCTCTTTTACTCCGTCTACATGAAATTCGTGGTGCCCGGAGTCGGGGGGGCGATTTCCAAGGACCCCGACGCGTACACGTATCTGCCCCAATCGGCCAAGGCCTTCCTGAGCGTGGGCGACTTCGTGACATTGATGGAAAAATGCGGGTTCAAGGATGTCGAATGGGAGACGCGCTCGATGGGTGTCGCCGCGTCCGTGATGGGGACGAGAAGGTAAAAACCATGGAAACGACCGAGCGAAAAACACCGAAATGAAATCGGCTGAGAAATTCCAAGGGCCCGGATGCGAAATCCGGCGCCAGGACGCCCTGGAGTTTCTCCGGTCGCTTCCGCCCGGGAGCGTGGACCTGATCGCCACCGACCCGGCCTATTCGGGAATGAACCGCCACCTGAAGCTGGGTCAAGGCCGCATCGTGGGCCGTTACAAGGATCGAGGCCAGGGCGGCAAGTGGTTCAAGGAGTTCGAGGACACCGAAAAGAACTATCGCGCCTTCCTGGGGCAATGCCAACGGGTTCTCAAGGACGACCGCCACCTTTTCATCATGCTGGACGCTTTCTCCCTCCTGACCCTGGGACACCTGGCGCGGGAGTATTTCCAGGTCAAGAACCTGTTGGTGTGGGACAAGGTCCACCTGGGGATGGGCCATTACTTCAGGCGCCGGTGTGAATTCATTGTTTTCGCCTGCAAGGGCCGACGCCCCCTGGTTCGGCGCGACCTGCCCGACGTCTGGGTGTTCCCGCGTCTCCACAACGCCGCCTATCCCACCCAAAAGCCCGTGGCGTTGTTCGAGCGCATGATCGCGTCCAGCAAGCGTCCGGGAGACAAGGCCTTTACGGTGTGCGACCCCTTCGTGGGGTCGGGCAGCTCGGCCGTGGCGGCCTTGAAGTGCGGGGCCCAATTCCTGGGTGCCGATATTTCGCGGAAGGCGCTTGAAATCAGCCGCGCGCGCGTCGCAACCTACTGGCGGCGTGGCGTGGATTTGTGTGAAAAGGAGGCGCGAGCATGAGAAAAATCATTCTGGCGGTCACCGGGGCGTCGGGCACGATCTACGCCCGGGAATTTCTCAAGCACTTGCCTTGGGATAAGGTCGAGTTGTACGCGATCGTGACGGAGGCCGCGCGCCTGGTGGCTTCCCGCGAGGGAGGGTTGCACCTGCCGCCCCAGGTGCGGGAATGGGACGAGAACGAACTGACCGCGGCCTGCTCCAGCGGCTCCAATGTCTTCGACGCCATGGTGGTCATTCCCTGCACGGCCGCCACGTTGGGCAAGCTGGCCAATGGAATCGCCGACAACCTGGTGACGCGCGCCGGAGAGGTGTTCCTCAAGGAGCGCCGCACGTTGATCGTGGTGCCCCGCGAGACGCCCCTGTCCCTCATCCAGATCAAGAACATGGAACGCCTGACCCTGGCCGGAGCCCACGTCCTCCCCGCCACGCCCAGCTTCTATGGCGATCCTAAAACGCCCGAGGAGGTCGCCGACACGGTCGTGGCGCGCGTGTACGACCACGCCGGCATTCCCGCCGAGGTCTTCCGGCGTTGGAACCCGGAGGGCGGGCAGTAAACGGCAATGAGGAATGTGGAATGAGAAATGGGTGTTCGAGCCCATTCCTCGTTCCGAATCCCGTGTTCCTCACGGAGGACGCATGTTTTCCAAGTTGAAGACCTTCAGCGAGCTCGTCGTGCTTCCGCACTCGGTGTTCGCCTTGCCCTTCGCCTTGGCCTCGCTCCTGGCCGCCACGGGGGGGAAGCCGCCCTGGCGGGTTCTTTTCTGGGTGGTGGCCTGCGCGTTTCTAGCCCGCACGGCCGCCATGGCCTACAACCGGCTCGTGGACGCGCCGCTTGACGCGCTGAATCCCCGCACCCGGAACCGTCCTCTTCCGACGGGACGGATGGGCCGTGGGTCCGTTTTGGCCCTCGTGTGGATTTCGGGATTGCTGTTCATTCTGGCCGCGGGGCGGTTGAACCCCTTGTGCTTCCGGCTTTCACCCCTGGCCTTGGCGATCGTGCTTTTTTATTCCCACACCAAACGCTTCACCTGGGCTTCCCATCTTTTCCTCGGCCTGGCGTTGGGGGTGGCGCCGGTCGGCGCCTGGATCGCCGCGAGGGGTGTTTTCGAGGCGGCGCCTCTTTGGTTGATGGCCGCCGTGGTTTGTTTCGTGGCGGGTTTCGACATCCTGTACGCCACCCAGGACATGGCCTTCGACCGGGAGAGGGGATTGAAATCCTGGGTCGTCCGGTGGGGCTTGACCCGGAGCTTGGCGGCTTCCCGGATTCTTCACGCCCTGATGCTGGGTTTCCTGGCCGGTTTCGGCGCCCACCTGGGGTTTCCCGATTTCTATTACGCGGGGGTGGCCCTTTTGGGTGGGGTCCTTTTCTTCCTGCACCGCACGCAGTATGGTTTTCGCGCCAGAGGTGAGGGCCTCGTCTTCGTGATGGGACCCGCCATGATGAAGGTCAACGGCTATGTGGCCGTGCTTTATTTCCTGATCGTGGGGGCGGCGCTTTGGCTTTAAGACGCCTGCTGGAAAAATCGGCGATCCGCGACCTTTACGACAAGGTCGTGGCGGGGCGTCGTCTCGACGAAAAGGACGCCCAGAGGCTTTATGAAACGGACGATCTCCACGTCCTGGGCATGATGGCCGACCACGTGCGCCGCGCGTTGAACGGGAACGCGGTCTTCTACAACATCAACCGGCACATCGATTACAGCAACGTTTGCGTGGCGGACTGCCGTTTTTGCGCGTATTCGCGCCTTCCGGGCGAGGCGGGGGCCTGGGAATTCTCACGGGAGGAGATCATCCAGAAGGCGCGCGAGGCCCGCGAGCGCGTGGGGATCACCGAGCTTCACATCGTGGGGGGACTCCATCCGGGATTGTCCTTCGAGTGGTACGAGGGACTCTTGCGAGACCTCCGGGCCGCCGTGCCGGACGTCCATCTCAAGTGTTTCACGGCGGTCGAGATCCATTATTTCTCGAAGACGTTCGGCATGACCCACACCGAAGTCCTGCGGCGTTTGATGGCGGCCGGGTTGGGGTCGCTTCCCGGGGGCGGGGCGGAAATTTTCCATCCGGACGTGCGCCGGAAGATCTGTCCCGGGAAGGCCGACGCCGACCAATTCCTGGCCGTGCACCGGGCCGCCCATTCCCTGGGGCTCAAGACCAACGTCACCATGCTGTACGGCCACGTGGAAACCTACGCGCATCGCGTGGATCACTTGAGACGCTTGCGGGAACTGCAGGACGAGACGAAAGGATTCCAGGTTTTCATTCCGCTGGCTTTCCACCCGGGGAACACCAAGCTGGAGGGTGTCGCGCGCGCCTCCGGGATCGAGGACCTGAAGAACCTGGCGATCAGCCGCGTGTACCTCGACAACTTCCCGCACCTCAAGGCGTACTGGGTCACGCTGGGCGTTCGCCTGGCCCAGATCGCCCTGTCCTTCGGGGTGGACGACCTTGACGGCACCGTGATGGCGGAAACCATCCACCACATGGCGGGATCGGACACGCCCCAGGCCTTGGGCGCCGACGGGCTTCAAACCCTCATTCGCGAGGCGGGTCGGGAGCCGGTGGAGCGGGACAGCCTTTATCGGCGGATCGTCGCGGGAAACCCGGCGTGAGGAACGGGGAACGCGGAATCGGGGAAAGAGCCGTTGGATCCTTCGTCGGCCGTTTTGTCGGCCTCCTCGGGATGACGGACACGAAAGGGACGCGGTGATGTGTCAAGGCGCGCGGAGAAACAAGTGGAGTCGCGGCAAGCCCTTCGGGATTCATTCCGAAGGCCACGTTTCGAATGGCCTTGCCCGGTGCGTTCAAAATCCCCCAGGACCTTCATGCGATGATTGATGAAACCCACTCCTTCCGCGTAGGGGTCATCCCCTTTCTGAACGTCCAGCCGCTTCTCTGGGGCCTGGCGGAATCGCACACGTTGGTCACCCTGGCGCCCAGCGCCATGGGTCGGGCCCTGGAGGAAGGGGGCGTGGACGTGGCCATCGCCCCCGTGGCCGCTTCCATGCTCAACGCGCGGTTGGCCCGCGTGGACGCGGCCTGCGTCGCGTCCCGGGGAGCCGTGCAAAGCGTGCGGTTGATCCATCCCAAGCCCCTCGACACCGTGCGGCTTCTTTGGGCGGATTCCAATTCCCAGACTTCCGTCCTGTTGTCCCGCCTCATCCTGAAGCGTTGGTACGGGGTCGAGTGCCCCGATGTTCGGACCGCGCGCCTCCCCGTTTTCCGCGCCGATAAGATCCGGCCCGGGGAGGCCTGCCTTCAGATCGGGGACGCGGCGCTCCAGACCCCGCCCGTGGGGTTCATGGTCACCGATCTGGGTGAGGAATGGTTTCGTCGGACGGGCAAGTCCTTCGTGTTCGCGGTTTGGACCGCGCGGGACAAGGAAATCGCCAAGGCGGTTCACGGGCTTTTGTCGGCCGCCAAACGCGAGGGGGTCCGGCGTTTCGACGAGATCGTCCGGGGCTACAAGAGTTTCCGCGCGATCGACCATCCCCGGTTGAGGGAATACCTCGAGAAGAATCTTATCTTCGATTTCGGCCCCGAGGAACAGCGGGGGCTCGCGGAGTTCGCGCGTCTCTTGGCCGAGGAGAAGATCCTATGAGCCACTCCCGCGCGGAAGCGTTGCTGGAAAAGGTCCTGGACGGCGTTTCCGTCACGCGCGAGGACGCGGCGTGTCTTTACCATCAAGCGGATCTTACGGATCTGGGAGCGACGGCCCACGCGCTCCGCATGCGGACGCGCGACCCGAAGGGGGTCACCTTTCTCATCGACCGCAACATCAACTACACCAACGTGTGCGTGACCCGGTGCAAGTTCTGCGCCTTTTCCCGCCCGCCCGGCCACGCGGAAAGTTACGTGCTGTCTCCCGCGTCCGTGGCCGCCAAGGTGCAAGAGGCGAAGGAAAAAGGCGCCACCCAGATCCTGCTCCAGGGCGGCCACCATCCCGAGCTGGGATTGGACTACTATCTGGGGTTGCTTTCGTCCATCAAGGCGGCCCATCCCGACGTCACCTTGCACGCCTTCTCGCCCCCTGAAATCGTCCATTTCTCGAAAACCTTCGGGAGATCCGTGCGGGAGATCCTGGAAACCTTCCGCGCCGCGGGGATGGACTCGATGCCCGGAGGCGGCGCCGAGATCCTCGTGGATCGCGTGCGAAGGGAAGTCGCGCCTCTCAAAGCCACGACCGAGCAATGGCTGGACGTCATGCGGACCTGGCACTCGCTGGGGATGCGATCCACCGCCACCATGATGTTCGGCCATGTGGAGACCGTGGAGGAGCGTTTGGAGCACTTGTTCCGTGTCCGGGAACTCCAGGAGGAGACCCGCGGCTTCCTGGGTTTCATCCCCTGGCTGTACCAACCGGGCCGTGAAAGCCTGGGACGGCCCCCCGCGGGAGGCGTGGTTTACTTGCGCACCTTGGCCTTGGCGCGGATCATCCTCAACGCCTCCCTGCCCAACCTTCAGGCCTCCTGGGTGACGCCCGGCAAAAAAGTGGGGCAGTTGGGCCTGCTTTTCGGGGCCAACGATTTCGGGAGCATCATGCTGGAGGAGAACGTGGTGGCCTCCACGGGCCTGCATTATGATATGGAACTCGACGAGATGCGCCGATTGATCCGTGAGGCGGGTTTCGAGCCCCGCCAGCGCGCCACCGATTACACCCTCGTCGAACCCAAAGATGGAACCACGGCGAACACGGGCATCCCAGGGAAAGCGACCGAGGTTGTCGTTCAAGAAAACGAATAAGATGTCCCTGCTGTCCCCGCGGTGAAAATTCCTGGAGGACCGAATGGCCGGATACAACGAACAACACGCGAAGTCCGGGCTGAAAACGCCCCTGCCGGGATTGGACACGTTTCCCAGCCAGTTTTCCGGCACCACCATCACCATCGAGAGCCCGGAATACAACGCCGTGTGTCCCAAAACCGGCCTGCCCGACTTCGGGACCCTCACGCTCAAGTACGAGCCGGCTCAGAAAGTCCTGGAACTCAAGAGCTTCAAGGAATACCTGACGGCGTACCGTGACGTGGGCATCTTCTACGAGAACGCCGTGAACCGAATCCTGCGGGACGTGGTGAAAGCCGTGAAACCCAAGTGGTGCAAGGTGTCCTTGCGCTCCAACGCGCGGGGCGGGATCCATTCGCTGGTGGAGGCGTCCCATGGCAAAATCCCGCGCGCTTGAGAGACCCCCGGCTCCGGTTCCGCCACGACGCCGTCGGTGGTGGCTGTATCTGCTGTTGTTGGTTTTCGTGGGGACCGCCTGGTACCTGGCGGCCAAGCAACGAGCGGCCAGTCCCGCCCCGGTGGTGGACGCCTTCAAGAAATTGGACGCGGCCATCCAACGCGACCCGAAGGACGCGGAGGCGATTTTCCAGCGTGGCATGGCTTATTCCGCGGTGGGGGATTACCGGAAAGCCGCGGACGATTTCACGGCGGCCTTGAGTTTGCGCCCGGACTCCTGGACGGCGTATTACAGGCGGGCCATCTGCTTTCGATACCTGAGGGACTACAACCGCGCCCTCTCGGACAGCACCGAAGCCCTCAAACTCCATCCCGACGATGCCCAGATCCTCCTCAGTCGCGCTTTCGTCTACAACTATCTCCATATGCCGAAGGAGGCCCTGGCGGACGTGGACCGTGCCTTGGCCGTGGCGCCATCGTACCTCGACGCTTACGTTTACCGCGGGGATTTCCTCCAAAAACAAGGACAAGTGGACAAGGCCAAGCAGGACTACCTGAGGGCCGTCTCCCTGGAGACCCAAAATCCCGAGAGCATGGTCAACCGCGCGCGCGCCAAGGTGATCCTGAAGGATTTCGAGGGGGCCATTGCCGACGCCGGACGGGCCATGAGCATGGACCCGCAAAACCTGGACGCTTATCGGGTTCGCGCGATGGCGTATTCCCAAAGCGGCGATCTCGAAAGGGCCCAGCAGGACTTGATGCTGGCTGCGGGGATGAACAAGGCTCGACGCGCGGCCGTGAGAACGCGACAGGAACCATAATTTCGTTATCGGGTATTCATGGTGGGTGGTTCGCCAAGACCTTTTAGGCTGTCTCGAATAACGGATAGCCATCCTTAAATAACGCCTTTTTTCCCTGTTTTTCCTTCGGAACAAAACGCCCCCTTCCGCTCCATACTTCGGAAGAGCGGAAGGCCCCTCTGGGAGAGGGGCTCTCGCCGTATCCTTTTGGCAAAAATAAGACAAAAATTATTCAAAATAATTGGAATAAGCCTCGCCCGTGTCCCACTGGAAGGTGTGGAAAATAACGTGGAGGCTGGACCATGAAGCGTGTCCCGAAGAAGACGATTATCGGAATGTGGA
>CAZSKE010000059.1:0-5280 GCA_964607325.1 uncultured bacterium
GCTCCTCCTCCTCTTCGCGGCGGGGATCCTGCAATTCACGATGCTTTTCATCTGTAGGGCCCAATTCGACCACGCGTGTGGACAAGCGGCCAGGGAATGGGCCGCGGGCGCCCGAACAAGCGCCCAGCTCCCCCAAGGCGTTTGGTTCAACCTTTCTCCGTATCAGGAACACTTCGTGAAAGACTCGATTCGGGTTTCACGCCACGCGAGCTCCGAGGAAAACGGCCCAACCGAAAAGAACCGCTCCGAGCTCCTGGAGGGGCTGGGGCCTTTCGGCGGCTTTTTGGGACGGCAAGCGAACGGTTGTTTCGATGTTTCCCGAGGCGATTGGCGTGTTTCCGTTCGCATGCGGTCGAAACCGCTTTTCGGCGTCCTCTTTCCGAGTGGAATTCTTTTCACCACCCGCCTCTCGGTTCTCCGTCATCCAGGCGACGCTCGATGAGACAACGCCCCTGGTTTTGGGCCACGCTGGCCGCCTGGACTTTTCTCGGCGCCACCACGACCGCGTGGGCGCTCTTGTGGGGCCCCTTGCGCCCTCCCGGCCGAGAAACCTCCGTCTTCGAAGCCCGTGTCAACGGGGCCATTTTGAGGGCCTCGTTCCGGGCCCTTTCGGGGGATATCCAAGGGGTGTTCACCCAATTCACCGAGGCGTGGAAACGTGACGGCTGGGCCCTGATGGGCGAGGGTCGTGATTTCGCGCCGGATTTTCTTGGCGTGGACCCTCGGGACGCCTTTCGAAGGGAAAGGACGGGAAGCCTGGTTCGTCTCCATCTCTTCGAGAAGGAGACGACCTGGAGGATCCTCGGCCTTTATCAAAACCCTCGCGATGGGGTCCTGTATTCAGCCGTGGTGGACGTGCCGGAAAAGGCCCTCGGGACGGAACCCGCCGTCTCCGGGGGGCCGGCGGGCTTGGGAGTCCCCGAGGGGGTCACGAAAGCCGTCGATTGTTCCGCGTACGGGCTCGAGGGACATGTCTGGCGGTCCCCGCAACCCGTTTCCGATGTCGGATGGCTTTTGTCCTGGGCGGATCGCAAAGGGCTTCGATTGGAATCCCGGCCGAACCCGGGCCCGGGAAAGACGTTCTTGGCTCATCGGGGCTCGAAACAATACTTGGTGGCCGTTTTTCCCGACGAGGAAGGTTCCTCAACGACTTGGTGCGCCGTTCCATGAAATCGTCCCATCCCCGCGACGGAGGCTTTTCCACATGACACGACCTGGCGTTTGGGCGTTATCCGCGGGATTGTGTTTTGCCGCACTTTCATTCTTCCTTCTTTACCAGAAGGCGTCCGAGATCGAGCGTCGTTCCACCCCCGTGCAGGTCCTGGTTTCAAACCGCTATATCCCCGCCCGGGCCCGGCTGAATCCATCCATGGTGGAAAAAAGAACGGTCCCGGAAGACTACGTCAGCCCCAGCGCCATCACCGACCTGAAACAGGTCGAGGGTCTGGTGGCGCTGGCGCCGCTTTCCGCGGGCGAACAGATCCAGTCGAACAAGTTCGGAAGGCCGGGAGAATCCCTCGGGGTGTTTTTGGAGCCCGGTTCCAGGGCTTACACGCTTCCGGTCGAGGAAACCGCGGGGGTGGGCGGGCTCCTGAACCCGGGCGACAGGGTGGACTTGCTGGTCAAGGGCCCCTGGGGAGGACGGGAAGCGACCGCGTTCCTCTTCCAGGACATCCGCGTGTTGGCCGTGGGGGGGCGGATTTCCGCCGGAACGGGCGGCTCTCGCGAGGAGACCGCCGACTCGGGGATCGGCTCGTACTCACACGTCACCTTGGCCGTGTCACCCGAGCAAGCGGAAACGCTTTTCTTCCTGGAAGGACGTTCCTCCCTGCGCTTGACACTCCGCGGGGTCGGTGACGACGCCAGAATCGACATCCCTCCCGAGAACGGATCCGACCTGGTCAGACGCCTGGCTGGTTTTTCGAGAGATGTGGAGGAGAAAAGATGAACCACTCACGCGTGGAGGCCGCCATGGTTTTTTCTCGTTGGTATCTCATGGGAGCGATCGCCTTGTTTTCGCTGTGCGGAACAGGGATCGCCGGCCCTTTATCCCTCGCGGTGGGTGAATCCCGGGTCGTCGCGGTCCTCGAGGCTTCACGGGCGGTGTTGGGCAACCCGGCGGTGGCTTCGTTATCCGTGCTGGGGGATGGGGAAATCCTCGTGACCGGTCGCGCTCCCGGCAGTACGCACCTGGCCTACCACACCAAGTCCGGCCGTCAAAACCGCGTCATTCAAGTCGAGGCGACGGATCCACGGCACGCCCTCATCGAGATCCAAGTGGAGGTCTTGGAAGTGGACACCCAAAGCGCGTTAAAAGCGGGTCTCAACTGGGGGTCCTTATCGACCCAACAATCCCTTCAGGACAACCTGACGGTTTCCGAGAAAACCGCGCCGCCCCTGTTGAAGATCGGCGAGCTCGAAAGGGAATCCGTGGCGGCCAGCCTGCAGTTTCTCATGGATCGAGGCAAAGCGAGGTTGTTGGCGCGTCCCAAACTGCTCGTGGCCGGCGGAGAAGAAGCGTCGTTCCTGGCCGGTGGCGAGCTTCCCTACGTGACCGAGAACAAAAACGGCGGGACGAATGTCGAATTCAAGCCTTACGGCGTGAAACTCCATGTCCGTCCGAAAGCGGAGGAAGGCGGAAGAATCCGGGCCCGGATCCGGTCCGAGTTGAGCAGTCTCGATTTGCAAAACGGAGTTTCGGTGTCCGGAACGACCGTTCCGGCCCTCCGCACCCGATGGGCCGAGACCACGGTATCCGTGCGCGCGGGAGCCACGATGGTTCTGGCGGGTTTGATCCAGGAAAGCTCCCAAATGAAAACGTCCGGTCTTCCCCTGCTGTCCGACATCCCCGTCCTCGGGGCTTTATTTCGAACCACCCACGCGGTGAAAGGTCAAACCGAATTGGTGATTTTCCTGACACCCAGTTTTCAAGGGCGTTCCGCGGAATAGGGCGGCGCCCATCTCGAGCGCGCCAGGACGAAAGCGGAGGGTCATTCAGCGAGAGGGGCCTTTTCCAAGCCCTCCACTCGCGAACCCGCGGTCACCCCTTGGCGGGCGAACCAGCCCGCGTTCATCTCAAGCGCGTACGCGGCCGGGCCTTTCGAAAAATGGGGGTCCTCCGTCAGGGGCGACATTTCCTCGACGTTCAAGATGGTTCCCGAACGGTCCAAAAAGGCGACGGACAAGGGGAGAAACGTGTTTTTCATCCAGAAGGAACGGGGGGCCTCGTCGGGAAACACGAACAGCATTCCCTCGTCCTTGCCCATGCGTGTCCGGTACATGAGGCCGGTGGCGAGTTCCAGGGGGGTTCGCGCCACCTCGGCCCGGATCACGCGGCCCCCCACGCGAAGATCCACCACGGGCAGATTGGAAACTGCCTTGGGTTTGCAGGCCGCCCCGGTGGCCAGGTACGCGGCGAGAAGAAGCCAGCCAAACCCCCAGAATCGCCTTCGCAATTTCGCCAGCCCCTTTCGTTCGCCAACCCAGCGCATTTTAACGGTGTTCGCGGTTGGATTTATGTTGTTTTTAGGGGGGGTGAATTTAAAATGAGTAGAAATCAGTTAGGAAACTCACGGGATCAGGTTCCGGGCGAGTTTTCTTCCCATCATGAGGAAGGTTGCCATGCGCCCCATTCTGGCCGGACTTTTGATTCTCGCACTATCCCCTTCGGGTGTTCAATCGGCGGCGACAACCGCGGCTCCAGCCACCGCTCCCGCCGCTCAACCCGCCGCCGCTCCCGCCGCTCAACCGGCCGCCAACGACCCGAACGTGGTTCTACTGGCGGCCTACAAGAAAGCCACCTTGATTTACAAGGAAAAAGATTACGCCAAGGCCAAGGATATCCTGAAGGCCGTGGCCGAACGCTCCACCAACAACGAGCTCACCGCGAACGCTCTGTACCTGCTCACCGATTGTTACGTTCGAATGGGCGAATACGACAACTCGGTCCGGTCCATCAATCTCTTGACCAAGAAATGCCCGCAAGCCTCCATCGTGAAAAACGGCTATGTCGCCAAGTTCGCCGTCAATATCATCGACAAGCTGACCCAGCGCCTGTATGTGTTTATCGACGGCAAGCTCACGAACTGGGATTACAACCGCTACCAGGACGGCACGGACGACGACGGAAAGCCCGCCTACAAGGAAAGCGTCCCCCCGGGCAAGAAGATCACTCGCATCAATTTCAAGATGGCCTTCGGGATGTTCCGGTCTCTCCAACAAGTGTCCCCCAACAGCCCCGAGACCCTCGAGGCCAAACGAAAACTGGAAACTCTTCTTTCGGCCCCGATTACTTTCGTCTGGGTGGACGAAAAAGCCCGCTTAAGCCGATGGGGGCACCCGGAGGATTTCCACTCCAAGCTGGCGCTCAAGGAAAAGAAATACTTTTCCAACCTGATCTGCGAACGCATGTTCTACGATTGGAAGACGGACAAGTTCCACGAGCACATGGTCATGTTCGACGATGTCCGAAACCTGAAGCACCACTACACCTCCAAGGGCTTGGGCGCCCAAGGCACGTTTACGCTCGCCAAGTTGTTCACCTCGGCGGCCTACGATCCCTACACCGACACGACGGCCAACCCGACGGAAGCCAATCCGGGCGCCGAACTCGGCCTCTAAAGGCCCCGCCCCATGAATGGTTCCCCCCTCGAGGGTCGTTGGCGCTTTACGCCCATCTTCCTGTTGATCCTTCTATTGGCGTCGGGATCGTTCTTGCACGTCCAGGGCGCCGATCCGGAGGAAACCCCCACCCTGACGCCCTCCCCGACATGGACTCCCGCCCCCGCTCAAAACGCCGTGACCCAGATCCAAGGCTCCTCGAACGTTCTGGTGCTCCACAAGCCCCTTCTTCCCGCCGCTTGGGGGGAAGTCATCCAATACCGTCGCGATACACCCCACTCCCTTTTCGACCGCGACCGCGAGACATTGCACGAATTCGTCCTGCGGGGCCCGAACGGCGTTTTTCGGGTGGCCTTCTACCACGAGCCCCCAGAAGGCTCCGGGTTCTGGGAAGTTTGGGTCTGGGACCAGCCTTAACGCCCACGACCCCCTCGCGGGGTCGTTCATGAAGAACGGCCTTTTCCTCTCCGTCATCGGCGTCAAGGGCGGGGTGGGCGCCAGCCTCGTGACGGCGCTCGCCGCCCGCTCCTCGAAGCGCCACCGTCGCCGGAGACACCACCCGCCAACGAACCCGCTCCCAAGCAAGCTCGCCGTCGCCGCTGAACCCCGCCGCACCCGGGAGCTGACGACGCTCTCACACGGGCCATGAACCCACGCCGG
>CAZSKE010000059.1:5290-7996 GCA_964607325.1 uncultured bacterium
GTCGACCCTTTTATCTCGCTGTCCCCGCACTCCCTTTTTTTATCCTTGAAGGATTCCTCCCGTCCCCTTTCGACGCTCCAAACCTACCAAGGCGCCCTGACCCCCCGCCTGTTGGAAACCTTCCTGGCCTCCTCGCCGGAAGGCGTTTTTCACATGCCCCTCGCCCCTTCCCCCCTGGAACCGTTGGATCCGGAAAAGGCGCTCGCGATCCTTGAAAGAATCGTCCCGCCGGGGGGACAGGTATGGTTGGACCTCTCGGGAGCGGATCACCGGGATCGCCTTTTTTGGTTGGAGGCCTCCCACCGCGCCTTGGCGATTTCTTCCTGCGATCCCTTGTGTCTCGCGGTCGCCCGCAAAGCGGCGACAGGGCTCAAAAACCACTTGGGGGGTTCCGGCCATTTGCTTTGGGCTTTGAACCAGACCCATCCCCAGCAACCCGCGCCCCGCGACCTGAACTCGCTCCCCTCCCGCGAAAAAACCGTTTGCGCGCTGCCTCACGGCGGCCCGGATCTGGGCATCCTCTTGCGCGAAGGCGGCGATTTGCCCCATTCACTGTCGAAAGCCGTGTCAACATTGGTTGATAATTCCCTGGATGAAAAAAACCCTTGGCGCGCCCCCCTCCGTCGACCCGCGATCCTCGCCGAATGCGCCGAGGAACCGGTTGGAACCCCGAAAAATGAGCCGAGACTCCCCAAGGCCGACGAGGGGCGTCTGGCCCTCGCCAACGAATTGCATCAAAAACTCCTAGCGGCCTTCCGGGGAAAAGGCGTCTTGACCGGCGGCCAGGAATTGGGGGCTCTCGGCCGCGACGACTTGGGGCCCCAAGCGAGGGAAATCCTCGAGGAGCTCCTGTCGGAGATTACGCATATTGACCGCGAGGAACGACAGGCTCTCCGGGAGGAAACGCTCCAGTTGGCGTTCGGCTTGGGACCGCTGGAGCCCTATTTGAGGGATGAGACCGTCACCGAGATCATGGTGAACGGCGCCGAACGGGTTTACATTGAGCGCGATGGGGCGTTGGAGCGGGTTTCCGCCCGTTTCCTCGATGAGGGCCAGCTCCGGACGATCCTGGAGCGCATTCTGGCCCCGATCGGCCGTCGCGTCGACGAAAGCCAACCTTACGTGGACGGACGTCTCGGGGACGGCTCAAGGGTCAACGCGGTCATACCGCCTTTGTCCCTCAACGGCGCGGTCCTGACGATCCGGAAGTTCCCGGTAAAAAACCTCACGGTGGAGGACCTGGTCCGGTTCGGGTCCCTCACGGAGGAAGCGGCGGCTTTTCTGGGGCGTTGTGTGGGATCCAGGAAGAATTTGGTGGTATCCGGCGGCACCGGATCGGGTAAAACCACGCTTTTAAACGTCCTCTCCTCGTTCATCCCCCCCACCGAGCGCATCGTGACCATCGAGGATTCGGCGGAATTGAGGCTGTCCCAGGACCATGTGGTCCGGCTAGAGGGGCGCCCGGCCAACCTGGAAGGAAAAGGTCGCGTCACCATCCGGGATCTCGTGGCCAACGCGTTGCGCATGCGTCCGGACCGGATCGTGGTGGGCGAGGTGCGGGGAGGCGAGGCTCTGGACATGCTCCAGGCCATGAACACCGGGCACGACGGTTCGCTGACCACCTGTCACGCGAACACCCCCCGGGACGCGGTCAGCCGCCTGGAAACCATGTGCCTGATGGCGGGGTTGGACCTGCCCTTACGAGCCGTGCGCGAACAAGTCGTGCGGGCCGTGGACCTGATCGTCCAGCAAAGCCGCCTGCGCGACGGAAAACGCGCGGTCACGCATATCGCGGAAGTCATGGGGATGGAAGGTGACACGCCGGTTCTACAGGACTTGTTCAGGTGGGACGAGGCGGAAGGCGTTTTGAAGCGCCTTCCCTTCCGAGCGTCGTTCGAAACGGGAAACTCGATCCCCTGTTAGAGCGCGCCCACCCTTCCTTCGCTAACGTAAAACCACCAGCCGGCGGGAATCGGCGTGGGAGCTTCCCTCGAAACGGATGATGTAGATCCCGCTGGCGACCGGCTTACCCTGGTCGTTCTTTCCGTCCCACTCCAATTCCTCGCGAAAGACGTCTCGGTTCATCGCCTCTTTCAATAGCCTCACGCGTTCCCCAGCGCTGTTGTAGATCACCAGCCTGATCCGGTCCGGCTCGCACAAGATCAACTGGACCGCCAGCTTGTCGCCCTTATCGGGCTCGAACAGGTTGTGGGAAAGACCGAGCGTATCGCAATTGCGAACGATCCAGGTGGGCGTGGGAGTCGGGGTTGAGGAGCATGTGGGGGTGTGGCATGCGGTGTAAGTGGCCGATGAGGTCGGTGACGGTGTGCGCGTCAATGTCGAAGACGACGTCGGACTTAAGGTGGGCGTGGAGGTTAGGGTCCGGGTCACCGATGGTGACAGTGTGTGCGTCAATGTCGAAGACGGAGTCGGACTTAAGGTGGGCGTGGAGGTTAGGGTCCGGGTCACCGAATAGGTTGGGGTGTCGGTATCGACGAACGTGTGGGACGCCGTTGCCGTCGGGGTCCCAGTGGAGGTCTCCGTTGGGTTCGGGACGTTGAAATTGAACTTGGCTGCGAATGTGTCAAAAAATCCCCCTCCATAAACAGCTTGATATGCTCCGGACGTAGTGGGGAAATCAGAAGACCCGGTCATACCCCCCAGATATAAGTTCCCATTCGCATCCAGCACGTTGCTTTCACCCGG
>CAZSKE010000059.1:8006-9248 GCA_964607325.1 uncultured bacterium
GGCCAAAGAAAGTGGAATAAATCAGCGAAACGCCATTCGAGTTTATCTTGGCGATGAACCCCCCGAGACCCGGAGTGGTTTTGAAGGCTCCCTCCGTGGTTGGAAAACCCGCGGAACTGGTATAACCCGTCACATAGGCTTCCCCGTTTGAATCCACACTGATTCCGCGAGCGTAGTCCCAATCATCACTTCCAAGGTATGTGGAATAGACCAAGAGTGTGCCGTCAGCATTCAGCTTGCTTATGAAAGCGTCAAAATCCGAACCTCCAAAAATGGGCTGGAGGGCCCCCGGCGTTATGTGAAAATCCGCGGATCCGGTCTCACCCGTTACGTAAACAGCCCCCAAGGAATCCACCGCCAAATCCCAGCCGCGGTCATTTGCACTCCCACCCAGGTATGTGGAATATACCAAGGCGGTTCCCGATGGGTTCAGCTTGCTCACAAAACAATCGGTCCCTCCCCCGGGAATACTTTGACAGGCTCCAGCCGTGATGGGGAAATCTGCAGAATCGGTATCACCCGTCAGATATATGTTGCCTCCCGAATCCAGCGAAATATCCAAGCACTTGTCGGAGCCGTTCCCGCCCAGGAACGTGGAAAAAACCAAGTCCGTTCCCGACGAATTCAGCTTGCACACAAAACCATCTTGCCCTCCTTTCAAAATGGATTGATAAGAGCCAGCCGTGTTGGGGAAATCGGAAGAACCGGTCTCACCCGATACATAGGCGTTGCCCAACGGATCCACCGACAAACAAAAACAACACTCCTCGTTGTTCCCACCCAGATAAGTGGAATAGACCAAGGCCGTTCCCGACGGGTTCAGCTTGCAGACAAAGCCTTCAGACCCACCACCAGGGATGGTTTGAAAGGCCCCTGCCGTGGTGGGAAAATCATCAGCGTCCGTGCGACCCGTCACGTATGCGTTCCCACCAGAATCCACCGCAATATCGATCGCTTTTTCATCGAGAAAATTGTTACTCCCGCCCAGAAAGGTGCAATAAATCAAGTCGGTTCCCGATGGGTTCAACTTGCACACGAAACCATCCGTCCCTCCGTTCAGGGCGGTTTGAAAAGCGCCGGAAGTGGAAGGGAAATCCGAAGAACTGGCTTGACCTGTCAGATATACGTTTCCACTTGAATCCAAGGCGATCTCGGAGCCCATTTCAATACCGCTTCCGCCAATAAGGGGAGAGTGTCGGAGAAGTCTTTGAAAATGCTTATGAATATGCCCTCAATAACCCT